>JBKJVY010000277.1:0-4298 GCA_046717185.1 Thermoanaerobaculia bacterium | reverse complement strand
GTAACGAGAGTGAGGATTGTCCGGATCTTCATGCGACTCTGCCCGCGAAAGAGATCCCTCGCGGAGCCTGCCCTGAGCGGCAGGCCTCGTTTGAAGCGACGAGGGATGCCTCGCTTAGGGGGGGATGACATGTAGGGGGGAGGGGGGGGGGTTCCGCGGGATGACAGCAGGGGAACGGCAGGTGCGATGCGCTGGCGCTCGAGGCGGCGCCGACCGGTCGAGCACGCGGTCCCGAGCGGGCACTCGCTGCACCGGGAGAGCTCGAGCTCCGGCCGGCAGATTCCTTCCTCGCCGATCCGGCAGAGGGCGTAGTCGTACCGGACCGGGTCCCGCGGGTCGAACCGCGCGAGACGGTCGGTGATCTCTCGCGCGGTCTTCCAGTCGGCGGCCTTGCGCCGGGTGAGACCCAGCCGCAGGGCGACCCGATGCACGTGCGTGTCGGTCGGGATGACGAGCCGGCTGGCCGGAATCCCAGGCCACAGCCCGAAGTCGAGGGCGTCTTTGCGCACCATCCAGCGCAGGTAGAGGTTCCACCGCTTGCAGGCGGAGCCGGAGGCGGGGTCGGGGAAGAAGAATCGAACCGGCGAGCCGGGCGCGAGCGTCCGGCGCCCGATCGCGGGCCGGTAGTCGAAGGCGAGGAGGCGCGCCACGACCCGGGAGAGGAGGGGACCCACGTCCCGTTCCTCGGGCCGGTACTCCCGCTCGAAGAAGGCGCGCACCGACCCCGCCTCCGCGCGTGCCATCGCGATCGCGTGGAGCAGCGCGGCGGCGTCGGCGGCCGAGTGAAAGCGGTGGCGAAAGCCGGCGAGCTCCTCGCGCGCGAAGCGACGAAAGTCGCGGACCGCGTCGAGCGCCGTTGCCGGACGCGGCCCGAGGGGTTTCAGGATGCGGTCGACGCTTCCGAGGATGGTCTCGACCCTGCCGTACGCGAACGCCGAACCGATCCAGGCCGCGACCTCCCGATCCTCGGGACGCTCGTAGGAGGCGGGTGAACGAATGGGATCGGTCTGATCGGCAGCCGGAGCATAGGAGAGGGAGAGCCGATCGAGGCGGGCGGCGAGCTCGAGGTCCCGCGAGGAGAGGTTTGACACGATCCGCGGCGGATCTTACCATCCGCTCCGGTGAGATCCGGTCGCGCCACGGCGTTCGTCCTTCCGTCTTTCTTCGCCTCCCCGCTCGAGTCGACTTGAAATCCTCGACAGGCAAACGGGCCGCGCCCGCGACGCGCCGCGGCGGTCCCCGCCCGAGGGAGTCCGGCCGCCGCACGGCGCCTCGACAGCGCGTCGTGCTCGTGGGCGTCTCGTCGCGCGCGGTTCCGCGCTCGGTCGCCGAAGAGCACCTGGACGAGCTCGAGCGGCTCGTGGATTCGGCGGGCGGGGAAGTCGTCGGGCGGATCCTGCAGGATCGCGCCGCTCCGGACCCGGCCACGTACGTTGGCCGCGGCGCGGTCGAGGCGATCGGCGAGAAGGCGCGCGAAGAGGGCGCCGGGCTCGTCGTGTTCGACGACGAGCTGACGCCCGGCCAGGTCCGCAACCTCGAGAAACGCTGGGGAGACTCCGTGACGGCGCTCGACCGGCCCGGCCTGATCCTCGACGTGTTCGCGTCGCACGCCCGGACGCGCGAGGCGCGCACCCAGGTGGACCTCGCTCACCTCCAGTATCTGCTTCCACGCCTCGCCGGCCGTTACGAGCACCTCTCCGGCCTCGCGGGCGGCATCGGCGGTCGCGGAGCGGGGGAGCAGAAGCTCGAGCTCGATCGGCGCAAGATCCGCGACCGCATCGCCCGGCTTCGGCGCGACCTCGACAAAATCGAGACCTCCCGGCAGGTCCGCCGCCGGTCGCGCGCGACCCGCTTCCAGGTCGCGATCGCCGGTTACACGAACGCCGGAAAGACGACGCTTTTCAACCGGCTCACCCGCGAGTCGGCGTATGCGGCGGACCGCCTCTTCGCGACGCTCGACTCGCGCGCCGCGCGCGGCGCGTCACCGAAGCTCGCGGACATCGTGTTCATCGACACCGTCGGCTTCGTCCGCAAGCTGCCGCCGTCGCTCGTCGCCTCGTTCCGCTCGACTCTCGGCGAGGTCCGCGACGCCGACCTCGTCCTCCACGTGCTCGACCCGTCCTCGCCGCGGGTCGACGAGGAGCGCAAGGTCGCCGCCGAAGTGCTGGACGAGCTCGGCGTCGAGCCGGAGCGGATCCTGCCGGTGTGGACGAAGACGGACCTGCCGGACGCGCGCCCCCCGCGCGGCGAGGTCGGCGTCTCCTCGTTGACCGGCCACGGCATTGACGCGCTCGAGCGCGCGATCCGCGCGCGCGCCCGGCCGGAGCCCGAGCGGTTCTCCGTCACCATCCCGTACTCGGACGGCCGAGCGATCGCTGCGGCACGCGCCGGCTTTCGCGTCGTGGAGGAGCAAGACCTCGGAAATTCGCTCGGGATGAAGCTTGCCGGCGAGCGGCGGCGACTGGGCCCGCTCTTTGGCTATCTCGACCTGGAGCCGCGCGGGAAGGCGGCGGCGTTACTCTCGCGGCGCGCCCCATGACGATCGAGGCGGTGTCTCCGCAAAACAAAGGGGGGAGTCCTTCGACTCCCCCCCATGCCGGAACTCCCATGCCGGCACTCTTCTTAACCATCAGTAACTCAAAGGACGTACCATGCGGCCCGGAGGATCCTTCCCTTTGCGATTCAACGACTTGCGATTCTTGGGTCGGCGTCGCGGCGTCAAACGCGGTCACGTCCGCGGAGTGCCCAACGACAAAATCTGTCCGCTATCATCGCGCCCGTAATCGATGACGCCACACGTTCGCTGGGTTCTCGTCGGTGTGCTCGGATGCGCGGTCGTGACCGGCTGCTCGCGAAAGCCGCACGCGACACACGCGGCCGAGAGCCACGCGCCCGAGCCTGCTCCGCCTACGCCCGATACGACCCCGATCGCAATCCTGCGGACGCCCGCGGGCCTCGTTCTCGGTGTCGAGGGGACTCCCGCGCCACCCGAGCCAACGCAGGGCGCATCCGAGCCCGTCCCCGTGCCGACCGCGACGCCCCAACGCTGAGAACGGAGGAACCATGGAGCCGAAGAACCCGACTCGCGAGGCCAAGGGAGATTTCCTGAGTGACGTGAAGGAGCTCCGCAGGCGCGCGCGACAGCACATCGAGGACGGGGCCGTGACCGCGGGCTACGGTGCGGACCGGCACAAAGTGATCGCGGTCCTGAACGAAGCGCTTGCGACGGAGATCGTCTGCGTCCTGCGCTACAAGCGGCACTACTTCATGGCGCAGGGGATCCACGCGCAGGCGGTCGCGCAGGAGTTTCTCGAGCACGCCAACGAGGAGCAGGGCCACGCGGACCGGATCGCGGAGCGGATCACGCAGATCGGGGGGGAGCCGGACTTCAACCCGGAGGGGCTCGCGAGCCGGAGTCACTCGGAGTACGTGGAAGGCAACAGTCTCGTGGACATGATCCGCGAGGACCTCATCGCCGAGCGGATCGCGATCGACTCCTACGGTGAGATTATCCGCTTCCTGGGGGACCGCGACATCACTACGCGCCGCCTGATGGAGGAGATCCTGGCCAACGAGGAGGAGCACGCCGACGACCTGAACAACCTCCTCTCGACGCTGGACCCCACCAAGGCCGGAGACCGCTGAGGGGCAAGCCCGGGGCGCGTGATAAAATCCGGTCTTCCCGATCCCCCCGACGGCCTCCGCCCGCCAACTCGGCACGCGCCCGTCGCCGGTCTTCGGCGAGAAAGCGAGTGTCCATGAAATCCGTCGTCCGAAACTGGCATTGCCGAAACTGCGGAAAATCGAACAGCACGGAGATCGAGCTCGACGGCAAGGTCAAGTGCGCGTTCTGCAGCTGGGTGATGAGAATCCAGCCGAGCCGAGAGCGCGGCGGCGAGACCGCCGGTCAGATGTCCCGGCGTCCGGCGACCACACCCGCCAGCCCGGCGACCGGTCGTTTAAAACCCTCGAGTCATTCGAGATAGCTGGACCGGGCACAACACGGCTGCGGCTTGGCCCGCATCGTGCAATGACATGGATCAGCTTCGAAACCCCCACCCACACAGCCTGCCACCTTGCGTCGCCACCGAATTCATTCGGAGGCGCCCCGCTTTGAAGCGAGGCCCTACTCCAGGCGCTCTTTGAGGAAGCGGACCGTGCGGGGCCACGCCTTCTCGGCCGCGACGCGGTTGGCTCCCTCCCGCCCCTCTTGCTGGCGCAGGAAGCCGTGCCCGGCGCCGTCGTAGACGTTGGTCTCGTAGAATTTTCCGAGCCGCTTCATCTCGGCCTCCGCGGGC
>JBKJVY010000276.1:0-3431 GCA_046717185.1 Thermoanaerobaculia bacterium | reverse complement strand
CGAATCCGCGAAGATCGCTCCTGATAGCATTCGCGCCTCGAAAATGGCGTTCGAAGGCGTGGACTATCTGGGGCTCGACACCCTCCTGACCGAGGAGCAGCGACTCGTTCGCGACACCGTCCGGGGCTGGGTGGAAGACAAGGTCCTGCCGATCATCGAGGAAGCCGCCTACGAGGGACGGTTCCCGAAGGAGCTCATCCCCGACATGGCCGGGATGCACCTCTTCGGCTCGACGCTCTCCGACTACGGTCTGCCCGGCCTCGACAACGTGGCCTACGGCCTCATCATGCAGGAGCTCGAGCGGGGCGACTCGGGGCTGCGCTCGTTCGTCTCGGTCCAGTCGGCGCTCGTCATGTACCCGATCCACGCTTTCGGCTCGAAGGAGCAGAAGGATCGCTGGATCCCCGCGCTCGCGAGCGCACAGGCGATCGGGTGCTTCGGCCTGACGGAGCCCGACTTCGGCTCGAATCCGGCAGGCATGCGCACGACGGCGCGCAAGGATGGCGACTCATTCGTGCTGAACGGCGCCAAGGCGTGGATCACGAGCGGGTCGATCGCGGACGTCGCGCTCGTCTGGGCGAAGCAGGACGGCGTGATCCGCGGATTCCTCGTCGAAAAGGGAACGCCCGGGTTCTCGACGTTCGAGCACAAGGGAAAGATGTCTTTGCGCGCCTCCGTCACGTCGCAGCTCGCGTTCGAGGAATGCCGCATCCCCGCCGAGAACGTCCTGCCGGGAGTCGAGGGCCTGAAGGGCCCGCTCTCTTGCCTGAACCAGGCGCGATACGGGATCTCGTGGGGCGCGATCGGGAGCGCGATGGCCACCTACCAGGCGGCGCTCGACTATGCGAAGTCGCGCAAGCAGTGGCGCGACCGGCCGATCGCCGCGCACCAGCTAGTCCAGGAGCGTCTCGCGTGGATGATCACGGAGATCACGAAGGGACAGCTCCTCGCCTGGAAGCTCGCGACGATGAAGGACGCGGGGACGATGAAGCCTCACCACGTGTCGATGGCGAAGCGAAACAACGTCTGGGTCGCCCGGGAGTGTGCGAAGCTCGCGAGGGAAACGCTCGGGGCGAACGGCATCGTGAACGAGTACCCGGTCTTCCGACACCTCGCGAACATCGAGAGCGTTTACACGTACGAGGGGACCCACGACATCCACACGCTCGTGATCGGCGAAGCGGTCACGGGGATTCCGTCGTACAACCCCCCGATGGAATAGCCGCCCTCCCCGTCCCCCCCCGCCCCCCCCATGTCATCCTGAGCGAAGCGAAGGATCCCCCCCTTGTACGCGGGGATTCCTCGTCGCTGCGCTCTGCCCGCGGCGCCTGTCATCCCGAGCGCAGCGAGGGATCTGGTTCCCTCGGGCCACAGATTCCTCGTCGCTTCGCTCCTCGGAATGACAGCCTTGCGGCGCCCCTCGGAATGACAGAGAGGGTCAGACCCTCCACAGGTTCAGTCCCGTCGCCTCGTCGAAGGTTCGCTCGATCGTCTCCTCCGCCACAAAGAGGACGAACTCCAGCGTCGCGGCGGTGACCGCCCTGAAGAGGTGGCCTCCGCGCGTCACGCAGTCCCTGTCGGAGACGACGGCGTGCAGGTGGACGTGCGGCTTCCCGTCGAGGACCGACAGCGGCCCCGAGGCCGACGCGATCTCGACCTCGCCTTCGACAGCCGTCCGGTCGTAGTCCCGCCGCTCGAGGTCGTAGTAGCCGAGCAGGACGTCGCGCGCCGCGCCGATTCCGTTGAACCAGCCGGAACCAACGCCGTGCTCCGTCGCGGCCGCGACGAGCGACGAATGGACGTCGTCTCCGGTCTCGAGACGGATGAAGATCCGGCTCGCCTCTCTTCGCGACTTCATCGGCTGGATGATCTCCGAGAGACCGCCGGCGAGTCGAGGTCGAAGAAGCGCAGCGGCCACTCCTTCGCCTCCCCCGCGTAGTCGACGCCGATCCGCTGGGAGACGCCGATGCGCGGCCGGGCGCCGCGCGGCCGCCGGAAGACCCGCAGGTCGCCGCCGCCGAGCAGGTCCGCGCCGGTCGCGGCGACCGTGATGCCGAGCGCGGCCGTAAGCTTCCCCGGCCCCGCGAGAAGCCGGGTGGGCGTCCCGGCGGGCCCCGCCGCCGCGCGGAGAAGGACGGCCTGGGGATCGCCGGCGCCCCGCGTCACGACGTTCGCGCAGTGATGCATTCCGTAGACGAGGAAGACGTAGAGGTGCCCACCGTCGGCATACATCGGCTCGACGCGCGTCGTGCGGCGCCCCGCAAACGAGTGAGCGGCGGCGTCCTCGGGACCCACGTACGCTTCGGTTTCGACGATCCGGGCGCCGAACCAGCCGCTGCGCCATCGTCGCGCGAGGTACGCGCCGACGAGGTCTCTCGCGACGGTCGCCGTCGGCCGGCGATAGAAGGCCCGCGGCGCCTCGCGGAGATCGAGCGCCTCCGGATCGAGCCGGAGGCGTGGGTCGGGCCGCGGCTTCGCTATCATGCCGCGAGTCTATGAACATCCTCGTCTCGGGCGGAGCAGGATTCATCGGCGGCCACCTGGCCGCACGCCTCGTCGCCGACGGGCACCGGGTCGTCGTCGTGGATAACCTGTCCTCCGGGCGCCGCGAAAAAGTCCCCGAGAGCGCGCGGCTCGTCGAAGCAGACGTTGCCGAGGCGGACCTCGAGCCGTTGCTCCGGGAGGAGGCGATCGACGCGATCTCCCACCACGCGGCGCAGATCGACGTCCGGCACAGCGTTTCCGACCCGCTCGACGACGCGCGGTCGAACGTGCTCGGCTCGCTGCGGCTCCTGGAGGCGGCGCGGCGGGCCGGCGTCCGTCGTGTCCTCTTTGCCTCGACGGGGGGAGCGCTCTACGGCGAGCCTCAGGGTGGCCGCCCCTCGCCCGAAAGCCATCCCACCGACCCGGTGTCCCCGTACGGCTGCGCGAAGCTCGCGATCGAAAAGTACCTTCACTACTACCGGGTCGTCCACGGGTTCGACGTCCAGGTCCTCCGTTACGCAAACGTGTACGGGCCCGGCCAGAACGGGCTGGGTGAAGCCGGCGTCGTCGCGATCTTCGCTGAGGCGATCCTCGCCGGGCGGACGCCGAAGATCCGCGGGGACGGGGAACAGACGCGGGACTACGTCTTCGTGGGCGACGTCGTCGAGACGGCTGCCCGGGCTCTCGCGAGCGGAAAGAACGGGACGTGGAACGTCGGGACGGGCGTCGAGACGTCGGTCAACCGGCTCTTCGAGCTCCTCGCGCGCGCGCTCGACTATTCGGGCGCGCCGGAGCACGTCCCGCCAGTGCCGGGCGAGCAGCGGCGGAGCGTGCTCGACGGATCCGCCGCGCGGCGCGACTTCGGCCTTCCGGCGTGGACGCCGTTCGAGAAGGGGATCGAGCGGACCGCGGAGGCGTTCCGGGCCGAGCGGACCGCTTCCGTCTAG
>JBKJVY010000275.1:0-6896 GCA_046717185.1 Thermoanaerobaculia bacterium | reverse complement strand
AGCCCCGGCGGCCCTTCACGTACCGGCCGAACCTGGGCTTCAAGCCGAGCGCCTCGCCACGCGCCGCCCCGGCGTCGCGCCGCCACCGGGCGAACGTGTACGAGGCGGGCGCCCCGCGACCCACGGTGTCCCCCGCTTTGAGCGCGCGCGGCTTGATCGGCGGCGCCGATGGGACGGGGGTCGGCGTCCTTTTCGGCTTGCGCTTCGCGCCGGAGACGAGCGTGCCGGCGGCCGCGAGGCCCGCGATCTCGAAGAACCGGCGCCGCGTCGGCACGGCGCCATTAAACCAGAGAGCCCGTCCCCGCGGCAGCGGAAACGGGCTCTTCGGAATTCGGATCGGGGACTTGGGACTTCGAACTCAGGACCTGCTCAGAACGTGACCCTCGCTCCGAGCTGGATCCGCCTCGGGTCCGAGACGCGCGTCGCCCGCTCGAAGTCGGGACTGATGATCACGTTGTTCACCTCGAGCACGTTCTCCCGGTTGAGGAGGTTGAAGACCTCGAAGATCGCCTCGAGGCCGACCGGGCCGATGGGGATGCGCCGCGCGATCCGCGCATCCACGGTGAAGTAGTCGGGCAGTTCACCGCTGTTGCGCCCGACTCCCTCTGGTCGGTCGGAGAGCGGGTCGCCGTTGCGGTTTCGGTCGATGCCCGCGAGCACGTTGAACGGCCGGCCGGCCGCGTAGTCCGCGATCAAGGCGAGAGTCCAGTCGCGCGCCCACCAGGGGTATTGGCCCACCGCCGTCGTGTAAACGGCCGAGAGCGTCGCCTTGTGGTCCGGTACGTGAAGCGAAGGGCCGCGCTCGTCCTCGGGACGGAGCGTGTTCTGGAGCTGGAACTCGGTCAGCCAGTCGACGTAGTCGTCCTCCGCGTCCGCCCACGTGTAGAAGAAGGAAGCCTCAAAGGGTCCGCCGATGCGCGTCTGAAAGCCGGCCGTCACGCCGTCGTACCAGCTGTTCCCGTCCCCTCCGTAGCGGTAGATGTCGGAGAACGCCGGGTTCGGCCGGCCCGTAGGCGGCGTCGTGATCGGGTTGACGTTCCGGGCCGTGAAGATGTTTTTCCCGCGCGCGTGGAGATAGTCCAGGTTGAAGAGGAGCTTGTCAAAGAGCGCCATCTCGAACCCGATGTTGGCCTGATCGGTGTAGGCGCTATCGAACTCGGCGCAGCTCGCGATGTCGAGGTTCGGCGGTACCGCGCCCTCGCACCCGGCGGGCCGGAGGACGGTCAGAGGAACAACGGACGCACCGGCTTCCGCGCCGCTGCCGAAACGTCTGTTGGGGAGCCGCCAGGGCACGAGCGGCGACGGCCCGCCCTGGATCGTTCGAACGATCGTGCGGACATTCACGCCATCCTGGATCCCGACGGCGAACATCGGCCCGAGCGAGGCGATCCCGTAGAAGCGGCCCAGGCCTCCGCGGAGCCGCCACATCTTGCCGCCGTCCCAGGAGAACGAGAACCGCGGGGACCAGTTGTCCGTGTCTTCCGGGAACGGATCGATCGGGTCCTCGTAGTCGTAGCGCAGGCCGAGCCGGAGGAGGAGCCGGTCCGTCACGTTCCACTCGCCCTGTCCGAACGCGCCCACGTGGTTGGTGCTTCCCTTTCCCGCGGGTTCTCCGAACCCCTGGGCGAATACCTGGGGCACGCCGGCGCCGAACGCCTGCAGCGCCGTGAGGCCGCTCGGCGGAAGCCCCGGGAGACCGGGCGGGAGCGCGCCGAACCGGTATAGCCCCGCGAAGTTGAGCGGGAGGCTCCCTTCGAAGTTGGTGTGCGAGTAGTCCACGCCGAACTTGTAGGCGCTCTGTCCGTGGAAGAACGAGATCGCGTCGAAGACCTGGTAGACCTGCGTGTCGCGGGGCTGGGGCAGAAAGCGCTGCGTCCCGAAGGTCGCGACCCCGAGGATCGTGACGGCGACTCCCCCCGACTCGTCGAGCGGGGTCAGCTGGTGGGCCCGATCCGCGTAGAGCACCCGCAGCTCGTTCGAGAGAGTGGACGAGAGGATGGACGTGGCCGTCAGGGCGACCGCGGTGTCCTCGAGGTCCCGGACGCCGCCGCCGCTTCGCGCGACGAGACCGCCCCAGCTCTGCTGATTCTCGTCGCTCTCCTCCGAGTAGCTCCCGCGCACCGCGAAAGCATGGTTCGCCCCCGCGAGCAGGTCGAGCTTCAGGAGGTACGTGCTCCGATCGCGAGCGAACGGCACTTCGCCGTTCGTCACGTCGAAACCGTTTGCGCGGATGAGGGTGACCGCCGCGTCCGAGATCGTGACGACGTTCGCGTCGGTGACGTCCAGTCGCTCCGCGGCGCCGAAGAAGAACAGCCGGTCGCGCAGGATCGGGCCGCCGAGGCTCGCCCCGTACTGGTTCTGCTCGAAGGTCGTCTTCGTCCCGGTCAGGAAGTTGTCGTCGGAGAGGCTGTCGTCCCGAAAGAAGTAGAAGGCGGAGCCGTGAAGCTCGTTCGTTCCGGAGCGGGTGACGATGTTGACGATTCCGCCGGTCATCCGCCCGTACTCCGACGCGAAGGGACTCTGGATCACCTGGTACTCCTGGACCGCCTCCTGGGAGAAGGTCGAGCGGACCGAGCCGACCGCCTCGTCGTTGTTGTCCATTCCGTCCACGACGACGTTGTTGTACCGGGGACTCTGGCCGTTGATCGAGAGGCCGGAGGTCGAGGCGGCGCCGGACTGCGGGCCGCGCTCGACGGTCACGCCGGGCGTCGTCAGGGCGAAGTCGAGGAAGTTGCGCTGGTTGATCGGCAGGTTGCGGATCTTCGTTTCGCCGATCGTCTTCGAGACCTCCGTGGAGGATGGGTCGATCAAGCCCGCTTCCCCCCGCACCGTGACGGTCTCGGCGACGGCGGCGACCCGGAGGCGGAACTCCACGTTGGCGGACGAGCCGAGGGTGACCCGCACGTTCGAGAGCTCGCCGGCCTGGAAACCGGCGACGGTCGCGGATACCCGGTACACGCCGAGCGGCAGGAGCCGGAGCGTGAACGACCCGTCCGCGGCGGTCGTGTCGGAGCGGACGAGGCCCGTTTCCTGGCCGGTCGCGGCCACCGCCACGCCCGAGAGCGCGGCCCCCGACTCGTCGTAAACGCGGCCGCGGATGTCGCCCGTCGTCGTCCCGGTCGCCTGGGCAAGGAGAGAAGCGGTGAGAGAGGAGAGCAGAACCGAGAGCAAGAACCGGCGGACATTCATGTTCCCACCTCGTAAAGAAATGTGCTGAAGATTATTGCCAACAGATTAGCAGGGTTCGCGAGGGAACCGCACAAGCTAGTATTTGGGCCTCCATGCGAAAGCTCCTCTTCTTCGCCTCCCTCTTCGCCGCCGCGACGTCCCTCGCCGCGCCCGAGCCCGCCCGGCCGCGCGGTAGCACGGCTCCCGCCATCCGCTCCGGCCCGATGCTCGGATACGCGGAACTGACCGAGGCGACCGTCTGGGTTCAGACGACGGGAACCGCGGAGCTGACGCTCCGATACTGGCCGGTAGGAATGACCGGCGATCGCCGGACCTCTTCCCCCCTCTCCGCGACCGAAAAGACGGATCACGTCGCCCTCTTCGTGCTGTCCGGGCTCGAGCCGGGGACGCGATACGGCTACGAGATCCTGATCGGCGGCTCCCCGGCTCGGTTCGCGGGCGGAGGCACGACGGGCACCTTCGGGACGCAGACGTTCTGGCAGTATCGCTCCGACCCACCGGATTTCACCGTCGCGATCGGCTCCTGCTTCTACGCCAACGAGCCGGAGTCCGACCGGCCGGGGAAGCCGTATGGCTCCGACCCCGGAATCTTCCGAACGATCGCCGCGGCGAAGCCGGACCTGATGATCTGGCTCGGCGACAATGTCTATCTGAGGGAGCCGGACTTCGGCAGCGTCGCTGCGATGAAGCGGCGCTACGCCCTCTCGCGGCAGGAGCCGGCGCTCCAGCCGCTCCTCGCCTCGGCGCGGCACTACGCAACGTGGGATGACCATGACTTCGGGCCGAACGACTCGATCTGGGTCAACCGGTTCGCGCTCGAGAGCCTCGACATCTTCAAGCAGTACTGGTCGAACCCCTCGTATGGCGCCCGCGGGATTCCGGGCGTCTTCGGGCAGTTCTCGTGGGGGGACATCGACTTCTTCCTGCTCGACGACCGCTTCCACCGGACTCCTCAGCGTCTGCCGGAGTTGTCGGAGAAGGCCATGCTCGGGAAGGATCAGCTCCGCTGGCTGAAACACTCTCTCTATTACAGCCGGGCGCCGTTCAAAGTCGTGATCAGCGGAAGCCAGGTTCTGAACTCGAACTCACGCGATGAGAGCTTCGCGGCCTACGAGACCGAGCAGAAGGAGCTCGTGGACTTCATCGTGAAAAACCGGATTCGCGGGGTCCTCTTTCTCTCGGGAGACCGCCACGCGACGGAGCTCATCCGCGTGACGCCGGACGGCTTCTATCCCTTATACGACTTCACGTCGTCCCCGCTCACGGCCGGGCTCTCGACCGAGCTCTCCCCGCAGGAGGCCCAGAACTCGCTGCGTGTGCCCGGAACGCTCGTCAACGACGCGCACAACTTCGGGATCCTGCGGTTCCGTGGAACGTGCAACGAACGCACGCTCGACATGGAGACGCACGACGCGAAAGGCGTGAAGCGGTGGACCCACACCGTGCGTGGCAGCGAGCTGACTCCGCCGCCGCGCGCGGGCTCGGAGCCCCAGCCCTGGCGCGGACACTCGTCCTGCGCGTTCCTGAAGCGACCGAGCTGACTTTCGCTGTCATTCCGAGGAGCGAAGCGACGAGGAATCCCCTGAACGCAGGGGATCCTTCGCTTCGCTCAGGATGACAGCGTGGGGCGAAGGTCTCAGGATTACAGACTTAGAAAACGAGCCCGATCGAGACCGGGACAAACTTGAATCTTTCCCCCGGGGTCGCGACGCTGTGGTACCGCGCCTCGACGAAGACGTCGATCTTTCGGAGGCTGAACGAGACCCCCGCGCCGGCGTTCCAGCCGGTTTCGTTCTCCGTCCCGGAGAAGGCCGAGGGGAACGACTCGTCGGAAAAGTCCAGCCGGTAATACCCCACGCCGCCCACGACGTAGGGCTTCAGGATCAGGAGCCGGAAGCCGACGGTGACGTTTGCCGTCGCGGCGAGGATCTCGGCGTTGCCCGTCCCGATCGCCGTGGCGACGACGTCGAGGTTATGGTACGCGGCGTCCACCCGCAGCCCGACCGGAATGACCGGGATGTTGAAGACGAGAAGGCCGCCGCCGTGCCATCCGGTGTCGAATGCGTCTTTCGCCTCGCCCTGGGGGAGCGTCCCGCCACCGAAGACCCCGAAGTGGAAGCCGCTCGTGCCCTGAGCGCTCGCTCCCGCCGCAACGAGAAACAGAAAGACGGCCGGGAGAGCGAGCGAAGTCCGTTTCATTTCAGCTAGCGTACCGCCGCCAGCGCCTTCTTCCGCGCCGCCTCGAACTCGTCCCCCGGCTTCCACTGCGGCATCCGATCCGCATTGGCGACCTTCACGCCGAGCCAGAAGGCGAGCTGGGCGTCCTCGATGGCGCCCTCGAGGTTCCACGCGTCGGTCATGTGGTCGGAGGGCTGGTGGTAGTCCCTGGCCTCCCACTCCTCGATCATCTTCGTGCCCCAACCCGCCGGCTTCCCGATCACGTCCGTGCCGGAGTCGAAGTAGGCGGCGGGCACTCCGATCTTGGCGAGGTTGAACTGGTCGGAGCGGTAGAAGAAGCCGCGGTCCGGGAACTGATCCGCCTTGACCACCCGTCCCTGCATCTTCGCCAGCGCGAGGATCGTCGCATCGAGGTCCGACTTGCCGAGGCCGATCATCGTGAGGTCCTTCGTCCGTCCGAAGATGTTCACGCCGTCGATGTTGATGTTCGCCGCGATCCGTCCGGGTTCGATCGGAGGGTGCCGGGCGAGGTATTCCGAGCCGAGGAGCCCCTGCTCCTCCGCCGTGACCGCCGCGAAATAGACCGTGCGGCGGGGGGCCTTCGGCAGCTCTCCGAACGCCTTCACGATCGCGAGCATCGCGGCGACTCCCGACGCGTTGTCGAGGGCACCGTTGAAGATCGCGTCTTCGCCCGGCTTCGGGTCGGTCTTCATCCCGAGGTGGTCGTGGTGCGCCGTGTAGAGGACGCCTTCGCGCGAGAGGCGCGCGTCGCTTCCGGGGAGTCTTCCGATGACGTTTCCGCTCTCCTTCGTCTGAACGGTGTTCTCGATCGCGAGCGACAGCGAGACCCCGAGCGGCGCCGGACGGAAGTCCCGCCGGAGCGCGGCCGCGCGGAGACGGTCGAGGTCCTGCCCTCCGAGCGAAGCGATCTTCTTCGACGCGTCCTCGGTAAACCACCCCTTGACCTCGACGCGGGGCTCCCCCTCGTAGGGGAGCTCGAAGCGCTCGCGCGACCACGAGGTCTGGACGACCTGCCACGGATAACCGGCCGACGGCTGCGTGTGGATGATGAAGGCGCCGACCGCCCCTTTCTGCGCGGCGATGGAGTACTTGTAGTCCCACCGCCCGTACCAGAGCCGGGTCTTCCCGGCGAAGGTCTTCGGATCGTCCTCCGGATCGTTGTTCATCATCAGGAGGACCTTGCCCTTGACGTCCACGTCCTTGTAGTCGTCCCACTGGAACTCGGGCGCGACGATACCGTACCCGACGAAGACGAGCTCCGCGGCGTCGACGCGCGACTGCGGCTTCTGCGTTCCCGAAAACGCGACGTAGTCGTCGAGCCGGGTGAAGTCGACCTTGCGCGCCTCCCGGGACACCGAAAGCCTGTCCGGGACCTTGCCCTCGATCCCGACGAGCGGCACCTTCTGGATCCAGCCGCCCTCCGGCGCGCCCGGCTCCAGGCCGAGCGACTCCATCTGCGCGAGGATGTACTCCTGCGCGAGCCGGTCCCCCCGCGTCGCGGGAGCGCG
>JBKJVY010000274.1:0-2752 GCA_046717185.1 Thermoanaerobaculia bacterium | reverse complement strand
CTGTCATCCTGAGCGCAGCGAAGGATCCCCTGTGTTTCGGGGGATTCTTCGTCGCTGCGCTCCTCAGAATGACAGGGTGAAAAGGGTCATCCCGAGCGCTTCGCCCTCCCTGTCATCCCGAGCGAAGCGAGGGATCTGGTTCCCTGTCGGGAGAGCCCAGATTCCTCGTCGCTTCGCTCCTCGGAATGACAGGGGAAGGGCGTGTCATCCTGAGCGAAGCGAAGGATCCCATGCGTTCGAGGGAATCGGGCTTGGAGCGATCTACTCGAAGTAACCGCTGACGTCCACGATGACGTGGACGGATCCCGAGAACTGGCCCGCGCCGACGGTGACGCCGCCGACCGGAGTCAACCCGATCACCGCGCTGTTCGCACGGGTCTGGCCGGGGCGGAAGTTCAGGGCGGACGTAAACGGCGCGTAGTTCCCCGGGAAGAGAACGAGGTAGCCGTAGTCGGTCGCGCCCGTCACGGTCACGTTCAACGCGACGGCGCGAGCGGTCGCCGGCAGTCCGCATCGAAGCGCGATCGGGAACTCCCGCTGGGTGCGCGGTCCGAGGGCCGGTCCACCGTTCGGACCCGCCGCGTTCCGGGTGTCGAACAACCGGCAGGGCGGGAGCGTGTAGAAAGCCGTCCCCTCCGTGCTCAAGGGCGGGCCGACGGGTTGCACCGCCGGAAACTCCAGGGTCTGGAGGTAGTCCGTCACCACGGCCTTCGGTGCGACGTCGCAGTCGTAGATGCCCTGCCCCCCGTCCACGCAGCCGATGTGCAGCGCGTAGATGAAGGCGTGGGTGATGCGAAACGGTGCGAGGCGCGCGTCGGCTCCGGTCATCGCGACGAGAAAGTCCCGGATCCGGTCGCGTTGGGCGGCTTCGCCGACGACGTCCGAGTTCCACCCGAATTCGCTCACCCAGATCGGCTTCCCGGCGTTGCGCGGGTTGTAGGTCTGGAGCGGGTAGAGCTTGTTCAGCCAGAGGCGGTAGGCCGTGTCCGCAGCCGTCGAGTTGCCGGGTGCGTTCGCGTGGACGGACACGACGTCGACGAAGGTCGACGCGTTCCCGTCCGGGTACTCTGTCGATTCGACCTGCGAAAGGATCTGGAGCGTTCGGAAGTTCCACCCTCCGGATAGCGAGAGGCCGACGACTCGAGCCGCCGGGTCCGTCGCGCGGATGATCCGCGACGCCTCGACCAGGTAGTCGACGTAACGCGGATACGCATCGATGTCGGCGTCCCACCCGACGCCGTACGTGGCGTTGCCCGAGAGGTCCGGTTCGTTCCAGATTTCGTACGCGGCGACCCGGCCCTTCATGTGGCGGACGACGGACCCGACAAACGTCTTCCAGAGCTCGATATCCGCGGGACGGGCCGAGCCGTTCGTGCAGCCGCACGCCCAGGCCGGCGCACCGCTCAGGATGTAGAGCACCTGCTGCCCGTTCGAGCGCGCCCGGTCGACGATGAAGTCCGCCGTGCCCCAGTCCCACTGCCCCGGGCTCGGTTCCACTTCGGACCAGTAGACGCTGACGCGCGCCCACCCGACGTTCGCGGCGCGCGACAGGGGCCCGCCGCCGTTCGTTCCGATGACGACGGGGCGCGCTCCCTGGAGGACACCGGGCGCGGCGAGCACAGCCAGAGCGAGGAGGAGAGTCTTCATTGGTCGAGCCTCTCCAGAACAGCGTCGCCGCGGGAACAATTTCGAGCCCGGTCGCCCTCCGGCGGGCCCCGCATCTCCGCAGTCGTACAATCCCTTCGCTTGCCCCCGCGAAGCTCGTTGGCGATTCGGGTCCTCGGAACCTACGGCGGATCCGCGCCGGGATACCGGATGACGACGTTTCTGATCGACGGCGAGACCGCGCTCGACGCCGGGGCGCTCACCGAGTCGCTTCCGCTCGCGACGCAACGGCGGATCCGGCGGGTCGCCTTGACGCACGCGCACTTCGATCACTTCGCTTCGCTTCCGTTCCTCGTCGCGAACCTGGCGGGAACCGGGTCCAAGCCGCTCGAGGTCGCCGCGCCGGAGCCCGTGATCGCGGCGATGCGGAAACACGTCTTCAACGACTCGACGTGGCCCGACTTCACGAAGCTGCCGTCGGTTTCTCGGCCGACGCTGCGGTACCGCTCCCTCGCGGAAGGGCGCCCCTACCGCGCCGGCGCGGTGACGCTGACGCCGATCTCTGTCGACCACCTGATACCGGCTTATGGATACATCGTCTCGAAACCGGGCCGCGCGGTGGTCTTCTCGGGGGACACCGGGCCGACGGACCGGATCTGGAAGGTCGTGCGGGGCGTGAGGAACCTGAAAGCGGTGTTTCTCGAGGTGTCGTTCTCCGACGCGCAGGGGGACGTCGCACGCGACTCGTGTCACATGACGCCGCGCCTCGTCAAAGAAGAGCTTTCGAAAATGCCGCCGAAGGTGCCCGTCTACCTGTACCACATGAAACCGCCGTCGCTCGCCCGCATCCGCCGCGAGATCGCCGCGCTTCGGGAGCCGCGGCTGAAGCTCCTCGAGTCGGAGAGGTTCTTCCGGTTCTGACGACTCCGACTCAGGACTCTCTTCCGATGGTCCTGGTCCACGCGAGGAGATCCACGGCGAGCGTTCCCGCCAGCCGGCCCCGCGCGTAGTCGTTCTTCAGAAGGTCCTCGCGCGCACCGGAGAGGACGGCCTCACGGACGAGCCACGTCTCGCCGTCCACGACCTCGGCGGCGAACGACGAAGCGATCTCCCTTCCGTCCGGATACCGGCGGCGCACGTCGAGGGC
>JBKJVY010000273.1:0-6982 GCA_046717185.1 Thermoanaerobaculia bacterium | reverse complement strand
GCGGACCTCGCCGTCTGGCTGATGACGATCCTGATGCGGGGAGAGGCGGCGCGGCCGTACAACGTCGGATCGGAGGAGGCGATCAGCGTCGGAGAGCTGGCGCGTCTCGTCGCCGAGAGGGCGGGGCGTTCGCTTGACGTCGAGATCGCGCTCCCCGCAGCAAGCGCCCTGCCCGACCGGTACGTCCCGTCGACTCGCCGAGCGCGCGAGGAGCTCGGCCTCTCGGCGCCGACGGTGAACCTGCGCGAAGCGATTCGTCGCACGACGGCATGGCACCGCGGATTCTGAGAAGGCGTCGGTTCCGCTTACTATAGAAAACCTTGATCAAGCTCTCCGACTACGTCATGGAGCGAATCGCCGACACCGGCGTCAAACACGTGTTTTTCGTGCCCGGCGGGGCGGCAATGCACTTGAACGACTCGCTTGGACGGTCACGCCGGCTCCAATTCGTTGCACAACTGCACGAGCAGGCTTGCGCGATCGCGTGCGAGGCGTACTCGAAAACCACCGAGAACTTCGGCGTTGCGCTCGTGACCGCCGGGCCCGGCGGGACCAACACCATCACAGGCGTCGCGGGAGCCTGGCTGGATTCGACACCTTGTCTGTTCGTGTCCGGACAGGTCAAGCGCGCCGACCTGAAGAGAGACTCCGGCGTACGCCAGATGGGAGTGCAGGAGCTTGATCTTCCCTCTTTGGTGGCGCCCATCACGAAGTACGCCGTGACCGTGATGAAGCCGGAGGACATCCGCTTTCATATCGAGAAAGCCATTCATCTGGCGCGGACCGGCCGTCCGGGCCCGGTCTGGATCGAGATTCCGCTCGACGTTCAGGCCGCGATGATCGATCCCGAGACATTGGTTGCCTTCGAGCCGCCACGGCCGTCCCCTTCGGACTCGGCGCTGAGCGAGCTCGTCGCGCGCGCTGTCACGATCCTCGAAGGCGCGCGACGTCCTGTCTTTCTCGCGGGAAACGGCATCCGACTCGCCCGTGCCCAACGTGAGTTCCGGCGCCTCGCGGATCGACTGGGTATCCCCGTCCTGACGACCTGGCTCGGCATCGATCTAATCCCCGACGATCACCCGCTGTTCATCGGCCGGCCGGGTGCGGTCGCTCCAAGAGGCGCGAACTTCGCGGTCCAGAATGCCGATGCGCTGCTCGCCGTCGGGGCCCGGCTCGATCTGGTCTTGACGGGCTACGCTCGGGAGAACTTTGCCGCGACGGCGCGCAAGATCATCGTCGAAGTCGATCCCGCCGAGCTGGCAAAGTTCCCGGCCCGCGTTGAGGCGGCTATATGCGCCGATGCCGGGTCGTTCTTGAGGGAGTTCTCCGCTCAGTGGGGCAATCGTGGTCCGGTGGCTTGCGTCGAGTGGCTCGAGCGTTGCCGGGAGTGGAAGAAGGAGTATCCGATCGTACTGGCCGAGCATCGACAGCACGTGGAGCCCGTCAGCATTTACGCACTGGCGGACGCCTTGTCGGAGGAGCTCACGCCCGAGGACCTCGTGGTCTCGGGCAGCTCGGGAAGCGGGATCGAGATCTTTTTGCATGCCTTCCGGGTTCGGGAGGGGCAGCGCGTCCTGCACACGACGGCCCTCGGCGCGATGGGCTTCGCGCTGCCGGCCTCGATCGGCGCGAGCCTGGCGTCGGGAAGGCGCACCATCGTGGTGGATGGCGACGGCGGCTTTCAGTTCAACATTCAGGAACTGGAAACCGTCGCGAGGCTTCAGCTCCCGATCAAGTTCTTCGTCCTCAACAATGGCGGTTATTCGTCGATCCGCGCCTCTCAACGTAACTACTTCGGCCGCGTCGTGGGCGCCGACGTGTCAAGCGGCCAGACTCTTCCCGACCTGCGCCGGGTGTCCGAGGCGTGGGGGCTGCCGAGCCGTCGGATCGAGTCGCAGCGGAACCTGCGCGAGCAGCTGCGCGGGGTTCTTTCCGCTCCGGGTCCCGTCATCTGCGACGTCGTCGTTATCCGCGACGAGGATCGGCTTCCCCGAATCTCGTCGCGTTCCCTTCCGGACGGTTCAATGATCTCAACGCCGCTTGAAGATCTCTTCCCTCACCTGCCGCGCGAGGAGTTCGAAGAGAACATGCGCCACACCTCCTCCCCGACACCGCAGAAGCGGGGCCCGTAACCGATGCGAATCGGGATCATGCAGGGTCGACTCCTTCCTCCGCAAGGCGCTTTCCAATCCTTTCCGCGCACCGGCTGGGATAGCGAATTCGGGCTCGCGACGCGGGCGGGGCTCGAGGGAATCGAATGGATTTTTGACGTCGAAGGCGCTGATGAGAATCCTCTCGGGAGCGACTCCGGCTGCGATCACGTACGGGAATTGGCGGCGCAGTATGGCGTCGGCGTCCGCTCGGTGTGCGCCGATTACTTCATGGAGCGCCCGTTTCTTCGGTGCGGAGCGGCCGAGCTCGCGGAACGGCTTGAGACTCTACGATGGCTTCTCGGCCGCTGCCGCCGCCTCGGGGCGAGTCGGATCGTCTTGCCGTTCGTCGACGCTTCGCGAATGGAGACGGAACAGGAACGACGGCAGGTCGGGAGCCTCCTGGAGGAGGTCCTGCCCGACGCCGAGAAGACCGGGGTCGAGCTGCACCTGGAGACTTCGCTTCCCCCGGCCCAACTGCGTGAGCTCTGCGATTCCTTTGAACACTCGCGGGTGCGTGTGACCTACGATTCGGGCAACAGCGCTTCGCTTGGTTTCCGCCCGGAGGAGGAATGGGCGGCTTATGGCGAACGAGTCGGGAGCGTCCACATCAAGGATCGCCGTCTCGGGGGATCCACCGTCCCGCTGGGAACGGGCGACGTCAACTTTGCCGCGCTTTTCGATTGGATGCGGCGGTGCGGCTACGACGGGGATCTGATCCTCCAGGCCTCGCGCGGCGAGTCCGGAGACGAGGTTGCCCTTGCGGCGGCCAACCGTTCGTTCGTAGAGCGGCATCTTCAAAGACAATGAAGGTTTTGTTCGCGGGACTCGGCGGCATCGGACAACGACATCTCCGCAACCTGCGGCTGATCCGGGGCGACAGTGTGGAGGTCCTGGCATGGAGGCAGCGGGGTCTGAAGACCTCCTTGACGGAAAGACTCCAGGTCGAAGCGGGCGCGGACGTCGAGGCGACATACGGCGTTCGCGTCGTGCCCGAGCTCGAGCCGGCTTTGAAGTCGGCGGACGCCGTCTTCGTCTGCAATCCGACGCGGGCGCACGTCCCCGTCGCTCTCGCCGCCGCACGGGCGGGCTGCCATCTCTTCGTCGAGAAACCAGTGTCCGACTCGTGGGATGGGATCGAGGAGCTTCTCGGTGTCGCCCGAGCGCAGCAGCTCGTGACCTTCGTCGGTTACCAGATGCGATTCCACCCGCTCATCATCCGACTCCAGGAACTGGTGCGCGAGAGAGCGGTCGGCAATTTCATCGCCGTGTCGGCGGAAGTCGGCGAGTATCTCCCGGGATGGCACCGCTACGAGGATTATCGGGTCATGTATGCTTCCAGGAGGGATCTCGGCGGAGGGGTGATTCTTTCCCAGATTCACGAGCTCGACTACCTTTACAGCCTCTTCGGACTGCCACGGCGCATCTTCGCGCTGGGGGGGCATCTGTCCCGGCTCGAAGTCGACGTCGAGGACGTCGCAAGCATCTCCCTGGAGTTCTTCGTCCACCAGCATCCGTTGCCAGTTCACCTTCTCCAGGACTATTTGCAGCGTCCGCCCGCGCGCACTTGCGTGGTGTTGGGCGACGCCGGCAAGATCGCGGCCGACTTCAACGCCATGACGCTCAACCGCTGGGACGAAAAGGGCGAGATCATCGAGACCGTGAGCCTTCCCGACTATCAACGGAACGAGATGTTTCTCGATGAATTGAGGCACTTTCTTTCCTGCATCGAGGAGGGAAAGTCGCCATTGATTCCTCTCTCCGAAGGCGTCCAGAGTCTGCGAATGGCGCTGGCCGCGCGCGAGTCTCTCGAGACGGGCTGCGTGATCCGCCTCACGGGCGGGGGAACCACGTGATGGAGGGCCGAGGATTGTTCGATCTGGCCGGTCGCGTGGTCGTCATCACCGGAGGGGCGGGATTACTTGGCCCGCAGCACGGGGAAGCGGTGGCCCGCTTCGGGGGGATACCCGTCCTCGCGGATCTGCGCGAGGAGGAGGCCCGCGACCAGGCGGGTGAGCTCTCCTCGCGGTGGCAGGTTCCCGCCCTCGGTGTCGGCGCGGACGTCACACGCCCCCGCGAGGTGGAGCGGCTCCGCGACCGGGTGCTGGAGCGGTTCGGTCGCATCGACGTGCTGATCAACAATGCCGCCAACAATCCCAAGGTCGAGGAGGGATCCCAGGAGCTCTCCCGGCTGGAATCTTTTTCCGTAGAACGCTGGAACGCCGACCTCGCCGTCGGCTTGACCGGAGCCTTTCTTTGCGCGCAGGTGCTCGGTCTCGAGATGGCCCGCCGCCGCCGAGGAGTCATCCTCAATATCGCCTCCGATCTCGCCGTCATTGCACCCGATCAGCGGATCTATCGGCGCGAAGGCGTGGCGGAGGAGCTCCAGCCCGTCAAGCCGGTCTCGTACTCCGTCGTCAAGACAGGCCTCCTGGGGCTGACGCGCTACCTTGCCACCTATTGGGCCGACCGCGGGATCCGGGTCAACGCTCTCTCGCCGGGGGGCATGCAAACGACACAGGACCCGGGCTTTCTGGCTCATCTCGAGCAACGAATCCCTCTCGCGCGTATGGCGGAAATGAACGAGTATCAAGGTGCCGTGGTTTTTCTCTGCTCGGACGCCTCCTCCTACATGACGGGAGCCAATCTGGTCGTCGACGGGGGCCGCACGTGCTGGTGAGCCCCCGAACGCGGAAGAAGTGAGAGATTCGATGAGCGGTTCTCTCGATCGAAGCCTTCAGGAGCTGCTTTCCGAGCCTCGGGCGGATGCCCTTCACCGCGCGCGTTCGGCCTTCGACGAGCAGGCCGGCGCGTCCGCTCGGCCGCTCGTTCTCTTCGGGGCGGGAAACCTGGGCCGCAAGACGCTCGCGGGACTTCGCGTGGGCGGTATCGAGCCGATCGCCTTCACCGACAACGATCCAACCCTCTGGGGAAAAGAGGTGGAAGGCGTGCGCGTCCTTCCACCCGAAGAAGCGAGCCGCAGCTTCGGAGAGCAAGCGGTCTTCGTCGTGACGATCTGGAGGGGCGAGGGGAACGACCGCATGCGGGAGCGCTGCTCCCAACTGCGTCGCCTGGGCTGCGCCCGCGTGGTGACCTTCCTCCCACTCTTCTGGAAATACCCTGAGATCTTTCTTCCCCATTACGCGGTCGACCTTCCTCATCGTGTCCTGGACGCGAAGGAACGGATCGAGAAGGCCTTCGGCCTGTTGTCTGACGACGCCTCGCGGATGGAATTCATCGGCGAGGTGCGGTGGCGGGTGCTGGGAGATTTTGACCAGTTGGGGGAGCCCGTCTCAAACGAGATCTATTTCCCGGAAGATCTCCATACGCTCTCTCCCGACGAGGTCTTCGTCGACTGCGGGGCCTTTGATGGCGACACGATCCGGCGATTCCTCGCCAGACAGCCGGACTTCCAGGGAAGGATCAAAGCGTTGGAGCCCGATCCTGCGAATTTCGGAAAGTTGACCCGGTATGTCGAATCGCTTCCCGCTGCGCTGCGACGGAAGATCGACATTTTTCCGTGGGCGGTGAGCAGTCGCCGCGAGACTCTTCAGTTCAACGCGACCGGCACAGAGGCGGCTTCTGTCGGTTCCGGGAGCACGCAGGTGCAGGGGGTGCCATTGGACGATTTGCTGGAGGACTGCCGGCCGACCTATATCAAGATGGATACAGAGGGCGCAGAGCCGGAGGCGATTCGAGGTGCTTTCCGAACGATCGCGACTCATCGCCCGGCCATGGCGATCTGCGTTTACCATCGGCAAGATCACCTGTGGGAGATTCCGCTCCTGATCGACTCATGCGACGACGGATACCGGTTTCATCTGCGTCCGCAACTTCTGGAAGGATGGGACCTCGTTTGCTACGCGATCCCCGGTTGATGCGGATTGCACGTCGATTGAAGGGGCGCGCGTGCCTGGCTCCCTCGCTCAGCCGTTGGCACAACACCGCATGCATCTGATCAGTGTCATCACACCCTGTTTCAACGAGGACGAGAACGTCCGCGAGGTCTACTCCCGGGTAAAGGCGGTCTTCGAAAGGCTCGGCCAGTATCGCTACGAGCACATATTCATCGACAATGCATCGCGCGATCGAACGGTCGAGATACTCAGGGAGATCGCTGCGGGCGATCGCAATGTGAGGGTCATCGTCAACACGCGCAACTTCGGGCAGGTGCGCTCACCGTTTCACGCGCTCCTGGCTGCCCGCGGTGACGCCGTCATCGGCCTGGCCTCCGACCTGCAGGACCCTCCGGAGCTGATCCCCGAGTTTCTGAAGAAATGGGAGGAAGGATTCAAGGTCGCGTTGGGCGTCAAGGCCGGCGGCGAGGAGTCCTGGCCGATGTCGTGGATTCGCGATGGCTACTATCGCCTGCTCGCCAGCGTCTCGGATGTAGAGCCGATTCGCAACTCTACGGGGTTCGGGCTGTGCGACCGGCAGGTCGTCGAAATCATCCGCGATATGAACGATCCTTATCCTTACTTTCGAGGGCTGCTGCCGCAGATTGGCTTTCCCATCGCCCGGATCGAGTACGTCAAGCCGCTGCGTAAACGGGGCGAGACCAAGAATAATCTTTACACTCTGTTTGATCTGGCGATGCTCGGAATCACGACGCATTCGAAGGTGCCGCTGCGCCTGGCGACGATTGGGGGCTTTTTCCTCTCGGGCCTCAGTCTCATCGTCGCGCTGGCTTATCTCGTGGCAAAGCTCGCTTTCTGGGATCGGTTTCCAGCCGGCATCGCCCCCATACTCATTGGCCTTTTCGTGGCTTTCTCGGTTCAACTCTTCTTTCTCGGTCTTCTCGGCGAGTACGTCAGCGCTGTCCACACCCAGAC
>JBKJVY010000272.1:0-5064 GCA_046717185.1 Thermoanaerobaculia bacterium | reverse complement strand
TTGAACGCGACGTGCTCTCGAAGGGGATCTGCGAACGGATGGAGGGAATCGACTTTTCCGAGGAGGCGATCGGAGAAGCCCGGTTCGCCTCGGAAGAGGCGTCCCTCTCCGACCGCCTCGACTACCGCGTCGAGGACATCAATGCCCTGAAGCTCCCGCACGCCCGCTACGACATCGTGTTCTTCCACGGATCGCTCCACCACATTCGCCAGATCGAGCGCGTGCTGGTCGAGGTGCGCCAGTCTCTGAAGCCCGGGGGCGTGGTCTACCTGGACGAGTACATGGGCCCGTCGCGCTCGGACTGGACGGACGAAGAGTGGGGATTCGCCCGGAGCGCGTTCGACTCGCTGGCCGACGAGCTCAAGAACCGGCCGCAACTCATGATCCCTCTCCCGCTCGACGACCCTTCCGAATCGATCCGTTCGAGCGCGATCCGGCCGATCGTCGCGCGTCACTTCGAGATCGCCGACGAGCGGCCGTACGGCGGCAACATCCTCTGGTTCGTCTTTCCCTGCCTCGACATGGAACGGCTGCGGGTTGACTCGACGGGCGCGCTCTCCCGCCTGATTGCGCTCGAGGATCACCTGCTCGAGCGCGGCTGGGTGGAGTCGTACTTTCGCGTGATCGTGGCGAGAAAGAGATAGCCTCGCGGGCATCCTGAGCGGCCCTCAGTCATTCCGGACCTGCGCTTCACCTGTCCCCAGCCCTTCTCTCGACCTGTCATCCCGAGCCCTTCGCTCTACCTGTCATCCCGGGCCCTTCGCCCTCTCCTGTCATCCCGAGCGAAGCGAGGGATCTGTGGCCCTTTCGGTCACGGTCATCCGCTCAGGGCAGGCTCCGCGAGGGATCCGGTCGCGGGAGCCCCAGATTCCTCGGCGCTGCGCGCCTCGGAATGACAGAGAAAACGCTGCGCGCCTCGGAATGACAGAGAGAATGCCAGGCGCCTCGGAATGACAGAGAGAATGCCAGGCGCCTCGAAATGACAACCAGACGGCTCGGCCTCGGCACTCTCCTCGTATTCGACCTCGTCCTCTTCGCGCCCCTCCTCGCGCGCGGACGCGTTCTGTCCTCCCACGAGTTCGTGCGGGCGCACCATCCCTGGCGCGCCACCGAGCGCGGCGTCCTCCGCGTGGAGAACCCGTTGCTCGCTGACCCCGCGGCCTCCGGCGAGACGACGCTCGTCCGGTACCGCGACTTCCCGCGCGGTTTCTTCTGGAACCCGTGGGTGTCATCCGGCTCGATCGGACCGTTCCACCTCGCGCAGGGATTCCTTTCTCCGTTCGTCGCGCTCCCGTCGCTCGTCCTGCCGGAAGCGTGGATCGAGACGGGGATCCTCTTCCTGAAGTTCAACTTCGCCTACCTGGCGGCGTGGCTCTTCTTGAGGGGCCGCGGGTTTTCTGACCTCGCGGCGGCGGCGGGAGCGGCGACGTGGGCCTTCTCGACCGGACAGACGGTCTGGGGCCTTTGGATGCAGACGTCCGTGTCGGTCACCTACCCGCTGCTTCTGGCCGCCGTGGACCGGGCCTTCGAAGACGAGCGTCCGGCGCGGTCCGTTTCCTTCGCGGCGGCGGCCTTCCTCCTCTGCCTTGCGGGCGGCTTCCCACACTGGATCCTCTACGGCGCCTTCGCCGCCGCGCTCTACTTCGTCTTTCGGGCGGCGCGGGAGCGCCGAGCCGCGCCGAGCGCTTTCCTGCGGGTCGCCCTCGCGGCGGGGATCTCGATCGCGATCCTCCTTCCTTCGATTCTCGCGTCGGCGCGCTTCGTCGCGGCGTCGGGCTACCAGGAGGTCCGCAAAGGCATGGGGAGCTCGTTCGCTCTGCCTCTCCGCCACCTGCGTCTCTACTTCCTTCCGGACTACCAGGGCAATACGCGTCGCGGCGACTACCGGGGAGTGGGCTGGATCCCGGGCGACAACTACGTCGAGACGGCGGCGGGCGTCGGGCTCGTCGGCGGCGTGCTCGCGGCGATCGGGCTCTTCTCGAAAAGGCGCAGAGCTCTTGCGGCGTGGGCGGCAGTTCTCGGAGCCGCGGTCGCGATTCCCCTCTATGGCGGCGGCTCAGTGCTCCGGCTCGTGGGGTCGGTTCCCTTCCTCGACAACGCGCTCTTCGCTCGATCGAAGATCCTCGTCCTACTCGCCGCCGCCGTTCTGGCCGCGTGCGGGGCCGAGGGGCTCGAGCGGCTCGCGTCGGGCCACGCTCTCCGCACCGCCGCGCTCCAGGCCGCCCCCTTTCTCATCGCGGTGCCGCTCGCGTTTCACGCTCTCGACTTCCATTCGGTCACGAGACCGTCCGACGCTGTCTTCGCGCGCACGCCGGGAATCTCGCGGCTGCAGGAGCTCCGCCAAGCGTCGCCCGGGAGATTCGCGGCGGCGGGATGGACACTCATCCCGAACGTCTCCGAGGTGTTCGATCTCGAGGACGCCCGCGGACACCTGCTCCACGACGCGGCCTATCGCCGGCTCCTGTCGGCTGCGGATCCGAACGCGTTCGGCCGATACGGCACTTACCTTCTCTTTCACCCCCGGTCGCTCGACCCCGCTTCGCCGGTCCTCGACCTCCTGAATGTGACGACGCTCGCCGCGCCTCCCGGCTCGTCGCATCCGACGGGCCGCGAGGTCGAGCGTCGCGACGCCGCCGCGATGGAGCCCCTCGGGAGCGAGGGCCGACCGACGCCCGACCCCGGGCGATTCCCCCGGGTTTTCGCGGGGGATGACATGACCCTTTTCGCCCGTCCGAGCGCGTTTCCCCGGTTCTGGCTCGTCACCCGGGCGCTCGCCGGCGGGATCGAAGAGGTGCGGACGGCGGACCGCGCGACGCTCTCGACGGGGGTCTTCGTGCCGCCGGACCTCGCCCGCCGCCTCGCCGCGTCCGAGAGCTCCCGCGGTTCGGGCGGCTCCGTGGGGATCGTCGCGCTCGAGCCGGAGCGGTTTCATCTCGAATCCGAGACTCCCCTTCCCTCGCTCCTCGTCTCTTCTCACAAGCGCTTCGCCCCCTACTTCCGGTTCTTCCTGGACGGGCGACCCGCCGAAGGCTTCACAGCGAACGGGATCTTTTTCGGCGTCGAGCTTCCGCCAGGGAGGCATCGCGTGGAGGGGAGATTCATGATTCCGAGATGGGAGCTCGCTGTTTCCGGTGTAGGTTTGATCGCGCTGGCCCTGATCCTGGGACAGGTTCTCCTTTCTCGGTTCTCAGTTCTCAGGAATCCCGGGAGCGGAGCACTGAGAACTGACCGCTGAGAACGGCGCCCTGATGAAACTCGTCATCCAGATCCCCGCCTTCAACGAGGAGGCCGCCCTCCCCGCGGCGCTCGCGGCCCTGCCGCGGAAGGTCGCCGGGTTCTCGGAAGTCGCCGTGCTGGTCGTCGACGACGGCTCGACCGACCGGACGTCGGAGGTCGCGCGGGCCGGAGGCGCGGACCGGGTCGTGCGGCTGCCAGCGCACCGCGGCCTCGCGGCGGCCTTCTCGATCGGGCTCGAGGAATCGCTCGCGATGGGCGCGGACGTCATCGTCAACTTCGACGCCGACCTCCAGTACGACCCCGCGGACATCCCCGCGCTCGCCGAGCCGGTCCTCGCCGGGCGCGCCGACCTCGTCGTGGGCGACCGCGCCGCGGGAAAGCTCGCCCACTTCTCTCCCGGCAAGCGGCTGCTCCAGCGGATCGGCAGTTGGGTCGTGCGCCAGGCGTCGGGCCTCGAAGTCCCCGACGCCGCCTCGGGATTCCGAGCCCTGTCGCGCGAAGCGGCGCGGCGGGTGAACGTGTTCTCCCGGATGACTTACACGCTGGAGACGCTCATCCAGGCGGGGTCGAAGGACCTGCGGGTCACCTCGGTGCCGGTCGCGGCCCGGCCCACCGCGCGTCGTTCCCGGCTGTACTCGTCGGCCGGAAAGTACGTGCTCGTGCAGGGCGCCAACGTCCTGCGCATCACGGCTCTCTACAAGCCCCTCAAGATGTTCTCCGCCGCGGCGGCCGTCTTCACGCTCGCGGGGGTCGCGCTCGGGGCGCGGTTTCTCTGGTTCTACTTCACCGGTCGGAACCCGGGCGGCCACGTCCAGTCGCTCATCCTCGCGGCGGTGCTGATCGTCGTCGGGGCACAGACTTTTCTGATCGCGCTGCTCGCGGACCTCGTGGGGATCAATCGGACGCTGTTGGAAGAGTTGAAGCTCAGGGGAAACGGGAAACTGGAAAAGGGAAACGCAGACCGAGACGTTTGACGCCTTACGTTTCCCGTTTTACGTCCTCGTCAGGCCCAATCCCCCGCCTTTCGGAAGAGGACCGGCGCGCCGTCCAGGAGCGTCAGGATCGCCTTCGTACTCTCCGCGACCGCCCACAGGATCTTGTCCTCCGGGCGGGCATAGCGGTTCCGGATGGCCGTCTCGAGCTGCTGGAGGAGAGCGTCGAAATACCCGCCGATGTTCGCGATCACGATCGGCTTTCCGTGGATGCCGAGCTGCTTCCAGGTGATCATCTCGATGATCTCGACGAGCGTGCCGAACCCTCCCGGAAAGGCCACGAACGCGTCACCCAGGTCCGACATCACCTGCTCCCGCTCGTGCATCGTCGTGACGACCTTGAGCTCCGTGAGCCCCTTGTGGGCCGACTCGCGCCCGACGAGGGTCTTCGGGATGACGCCGATGACCTTGCCGCCGGCGCCGAGCACCTCGTCGGCGAGCGCGCCCATCAGTCCGAGCGAAGAGCCGCCGTAAACGAGGGCGATCCCGCGGCGCGCGATCTCGCGGCCGAAAGTCCGGATCTCGGCCTCGACGGCCGGGTCCCGGGTTGCGCTCGCTCCGCAGTAGACGCAGATGCGCGTGATTTCCATGGGACGCAAGCGTAAGGCGTAAAGCGCGAAACGAGGCGCGCTTTTTCGCTCAGGCGCGCGGATTCGAGTGGGGCCGGCTGCCGGGAGTGTCGAGGACGTCGCCCCGGGCGCAGAGCGGGCAGTCCGCCTCGGGCCAGGCGGCGACGTCGAGCGAGAGAAGCGACCTCGTGGGAACCGCAAAAGCTCCCTCCGGAAGGCCGCGGTCCACGATCGACCCGACGGCCGAGACCGTCCCGCCGGCGGAC
>JBKJVY010000271.1:0-16126 GCA_046717185.1 Thermoanaerobaculia bacterium | reverse complement strand
TCTCATCCTCGTCGGCTTCGCGGCGGTCGCCGCGCTCACGGCGCAGTCGCCCGCGCCGAAAAAGACATCTCCCGCCGCGGCGCGGCAAATGCCCGCGATCGCCGCGGAAGTCCTCGGGCCGCGCTCGCGCCTGGAGGCGGACCTGCGTTTCCTCACCGACGAGATCGGCGGGCGCACGACCGGCAGCGACGCCTATGAGCAGGCCCTCGCGTGGGGGCTCGACGCTCTGAAGCGCGCCGGAGTGGACGGCGGGGGTCTCGAGTATTACGACGCCCCGTCCCGATGGGAGGGGGGGAAGGCGGTCGGCTCGGTCGTCTCGCCGTTCTCGTTCCCACTCCGGGTGATCTCCTTCGCGATGGCCCCTTCGACCGGGGGGGAGCTGACGGCGCCGGTGGTCGACGCGGGCGAGGGCCGCGAGGCGGACTTCAACCGGCTCGGCGAAAAGGCGCGCGGCGCGATCGCGCTCGTTCGCTCGAAGCCGATGCGGTCCTTCGACGACCTCTTCGCGGAGTACCTCGCCGGCCCCGAGATGGTGGACGCCGCGGCAGAGAACGGCGTTGCAGCGATCCTCTTCATTTCGACGCGTCCGCGGGGCTTGCTCTACCGGCACACGATCACGTTCGACGGAACACTCGTACCGCTTCCCATGGTCATGGTCGCGCGGGAGGACGGCCTCCGCCTGGCGCGCCTGCTCGAGAAGGGACGTGACCTGAGGGTCTCCCTCGACATCCAGAACCGCGTCGGCGGCCCTTGGAAGCCGCAGAACGTCGTGGCCGACATCCGGGGATCGGAGCGGCCCGACGAGGTCGTCCTCCTCGGTGCGCACCTGGACTCCTGGGACCTCGGCACCGGCGCGCTGGACAACGGCGTCAACTGCGCCCTCGTCATCGAGGTGGCCCGCGCGATCGCCGCGGGTCCCCGTCCGAAGAGGACCGTGCGGTTCGTCCTCTTTACGGGTGAGGAGACCGGGCTACTCGGCTCGCGCGGCTACGTTGCTGCGCACGAGTCGGAGATGGACAAGCACGTCGCGGCGCTCATTCACGACATCGGGGACGGGAAGGTCGTCGGTTACTTCACGAACGGCCGTCCCGAGATCCGTCCCGCGCTTGCGCGCGCGCTTTCGCCCGTCGCCGGCTGGGGCGCGGCGGGATTGGACGACGAGGCGATACTCGGGACCGACAACTTCGACTTTCTGCTCGAAGGAGTGCCGAACCTGATCGCGAACCAGGAGACTGAAAAATACCTGCCCGACTATCACGCCGAGTCCGACACTTTCGACAAGGTGGACATTGCGCAGGCGAGGCGCAATGCTGCCGTCGCCGCCGTCGCCGTCATGGGCATCGCCAACGCCCCGGGACGGCTCGGCTCCCGGCAATCGCGCGCCGAGGTCGCGAAGCTGCTCGAAAAGAGCGGCCTCGCCGGCCAGATGAGAACGTACTCGCTGTGGGCCGACTGGGAGATCGGGAACCGCGGAAGGAATTAGTGTCCCGAGTCCGAAATACGTCGGCATCCGGCCGGTGCTGCATCCCGCCCCGCGGTGTTGCGCCTCGGATGCGTACCGCACGGGTACGCCTCTCTCGTCGCGCCTTGCGGGCCGGGCGCTTCGCCGGCCTCGGTGCACGACGGACTCCTGACTCGGGACACTAGCCCGGTGCCAGTCGGCCGGCGTCCCATCCGCACGCTCCTCGTCGCCAATCGGGGCGAGATCGCGGTCCGTGTTTTCCGTACGGCTCGCGAGATGGGGATCGGCACCGTCGCGGTCTTTGCGGAGGACGACGTTGCCGCGCTCCACGTCGAGCGTGCGGACCGCGCCCTTCCGCTGGGCGCGGGGCCGGTGGTCGAGACCTACCTCTCGATCCCGAAGATCCTGGACGCCGCCCGGAAAGGGGGAGCCGACGCCATCCACCCGGGCTACGGGTTCCTCGCCGAGAACGCGGAGTTCGCGCGCGCGGTGGAGGGAGCGGGACTCGTCTGGGTCGGGCCCCCGGCGTCGGCGATCGAGGAGATGGGGAACAAGGTGCGCTCCCGAGCGCGGATGCGCAAGGCCGGCGTACCGGTCGTGCCCGGCTCCGACGCCGGCGCAAGCGACGCCGCTCTCCTTCGAGAAGGCGCGCGGCTCGGATTTCCCGTGCTCGTGAAGGCATCGGCGGGCGGCGGCGGAAAGGGGATGGCGCGGGTCGGAAGCGCAGCGGAGCTTCCCGCGGCGCTCGCGGAGTCGCGGCGCATTGCGTCGGCGGCATTCGGTGACGACGCGGTGTATCTCGAGAAGCTCGTGGACCGTGCCCGCCATGTCGAGTTTCAGATCTTCGCCGACGGCAGTGGCAACGTCGTCCACCTCTTCGAGCGCGAGTGCAGCGTTCAGAGGCGGCACCAGAAGATCGTCGAGGAGACGCCGAGCCCCGCCCTCGACCCGACGCTCCGGCGCGCGATGGGAAGCGCCGCGATCGAGGCGGCGGCCGCCGTCGGCTACGTCGGCGCGGGGACGGTCGAGTTCCTCCTCGACGCCGATCGGAACTTCTACTTCCTCGAGATGAACACGCGCCTGCAGGTCGAGCACCCGTTCACGGAAGTCACGCTCGGGCTCGACCTGGTGCGATGCCAGCTCGAGGTCGCGGGCGGCCTGGAGCTCCCCGCCTCCCTCCGCTCCGGCGATCTTGAGCCGCGAGGACACGCGATCGAGTTGCGCCTCTACGCCGAGGACCCGGTCGAGTTCCTGCCCCGGGCCGGAACCCTGCTCGAGTGGTGCGAGCCCGCCGGTCCCGGAGTGCGCGTGGACTCCGGCGTCGAAAGGGGCTCGGTCGTGAGCCTCGAGTACGACCCTCTTCTGGCCAAGCTCGTCGTCCATGCGGAAGATCGGGTGCGGGCGATCGAACGTGCAAGAAGGGCCCTCACCGAGTGGACGGTGCTCGGTGTCGAGACGAACGCGCCGGTCCTCGAGGCGGTTCTCGGCTCCGAGGAGTTCCGGTCCGGCGAGTATGCAACCGACCTCGTCACGAGACTCCCGCGGACCGAGCGCGCGCCCGCTCCCGACGAAGTGTGGCTTGCCGCGGCGTTGGTGCTCGCGGATCAGGAGGACACGCGCCGCGAAGAGGATCCGGGCTCCGACCCGTGGTCTGTCTTCAGGGGCTGGCGCGCCGGCGAGAAAGTTTCGTGAGCGGGGTCCGGCTCGTTTCGGAAGGCGCGGAGCGCGAGGTGCGGTTGGAGGGCGAGGTTGCGTGGGTCGGCGGACGGAAGATCCCCTTCCGGGCGGTGCGCCGTCGTGGCGAGATCGTCGCGATCGAGAGGGACGGAGAGCTCCTGCCGGTCCGGGTGGCGCGCGACGGCGACCGGGTTTTCGTCGGACGAGCGGGGCGCGTCTTCGAGGTCCGGCGCGAGCCGGTCCGTCCGGCCTCGCGCCCCCGTTCGGGATCGGCCGACCACGGAACGGGACTCACGGCGCCGATGCCGGGGCGCATCCGCAAGATCCTCGTGCGGCCCGGCGATCCGGTCGAGCGCGGACAGGTAGTCCTCGTCCTCGAGGCGATGAAGATGGAACACGCGATCCGCAGTCCCGGCGACGGGACCGTCACGAGGCTCGATCACGCGGAGGGCGACCTCGTGGAGGCGGGGACGGTGCTCGCGGAGATCACGGAGAGATAATCACCCGCGATGACGGATTCTCAGGAATACCCGCTCGAGCGTCCCTCCCTTCCGCAGCGCGTCACGGTCTACGAGGTCGGCCCGCGCGACGGTCTGCAGAACGAGCCGGAAGCACTCTCGGTCGAGAACCGCGCCCACTTCGTGGACCTTCTGACCGAAGCGGGACTGCCGGCAATCGAAGTGGGCTCGTTCGTCTCTCCGACCGCGATTCCCCAGCTCGCCCGGACGGAGGAGGTCTTCGGGCGGATCCACCGCGCGAGCGGCGTCCGCTATCCCGCGCTCGTCCCGAACGTGCGCGGGCTCGAACGCGCGATCGCCGCCGGCGTGCGCGAGATCGCGGTATTCACGGCGGCGTCGGAGACGTTCAACCGGCACAACATCCACGCAGGCATCGACGAATCGATCGAGCGGTTCCAGCCGGTCGTTGAGCGCGCCGCGGAGGAGGGCATCCGGGTTCGCGGGTACGTCTCGACCGCTTTCGGCTGTCCATACGAAGGAGAGATCTCGCCCGAGGCGGTGCGCGAGGTGGTGCACAAGCTCCTCGACCTCCCGGTCGACGAGATTTCGATCGGGGACACGATCGGCGTTGCGACGCCTTCAGACGTCTTCGACGTCGTCGAAACGCTCTACGACTCCGGCGTCACTCGGGGGGTGCTCGCGCTGCACATGCACGACACGCGCGGGACCGCCCTCGCAAACGTCTACGCCGGGCTCCAGTGCGGGATCACGACGTTCGACTCGTCAGCGGGCGGTCTGGGCGGCTGTCCTTACGCGCCGGGAGCTTCCGGCAATCTCGCGACCGAAGACCTGCTCTTTCTCCTGGAAGGGCTCGGCGTCGAGACCGGCGTGACTCTGCCGAACGTCGTCGCCGCGTCGCGATTCCTCGCCGGGGCGCTCGGCCGGCGGCCGCCCGGACGCTATCTCGCCGCCGTGTGGGGTCAGGAAACGGCGGCTTCGGTGCCACAGGGTTCCTGATCCGGCACCCGTGACACAGAACATCCGACTCAAGTCAAATTGACAGTCCGCGCGAGCGAGCGTACCTTTCCGAAGCGCATGCCGAGAAAGCTCCTCGTCGCCGACGACAGCCTGACCATTCAGAAGGTCGTCGAGCTCACCTTCTCCGATGCCGACTATCAGCTGACGTGCGTCGCGAACGGACGACTCGCGCTCGAAAAGGTGCGCGAGGACCCGCCCGACCTGATCCTGGCCGACGTCGTGATGCCCGAGAAGAACGGCTACGAGGTTTGTGAAGCGATCAAGCGCAACCCGGCCACGGCGGGCATCCCCGTCATCCTGCTCGCCGGGACGTTCGAGCCGTTCGACCGCGACCGCGCGGAGCGCCTCGGCTGCGACGCGATCGTGTCGAAGCCGTTCGATTCGCATCAGCTCTTCCGCAAGGTCGAGTCGCTCCTCGCCGGCCGCGGGCAAGCGGCGACGGCCGCAACGGCGGCTCCCGCGCCAGCGGTGCCGGCCCGCGAGACGCCGGTTTTCACGCCGGTGCCGCCCTCCCCCTTCGGTGGGGGCTTCGTCGAAGAGGACTTCACGGGCTCGATCCGCAATCTGCGCGGCGCCGGATCCGCCGAGGCGCTCGAAAGTCTCTACGGACCGGAGGACGTCGAAACCGCTCTCGCCGCGTTCCGGGAAGTCGAGCCAGGTTCGGCGCCGGCGTCCGCGGCCCGGGAACGCGACACGCCCGTGAGAACGTCGGAGGCGAGGGAAGAGCGGATTTCGCGGGACGAGGGGCGCACCCAGCGGATCGACGTCTCCGAATTCCGGGCGCCGCGTGCGACCGACCCGGTCGGGGCCCGCGCCGTCGGCGTCGCCGAGAGGGTGCCCGACGTTGGAGACGACACCGCTACCACCGCTCCCGTCGCGGAGCCATTACCGCCGCTTCCCGTCCCCGAGCCGTCGGCGTTCGCCCCGGCCGAGACTTCTCCACCCGTGGCCGCGACGCCGTCCGGCGCGGGCATTCGCGAGCTCTCCGACTCCGAGATCGAGCGACTCGCCGAGAGACTCGCGAGCAAGGTCGTGGAACGCCTCTCCGACCGGGTCCTCCGGGAAGTCGCGTGGGAAGTCGTGCCGGAGATGGCGGAGCTCGTCGTCCGAGAGAGAATTCGAGAGCTCGAAACCGGCGCCGAGTAGGCGACGCGCCGCGGACACGGTCCGTGGCTTGGCGATTCCGGCCCGTTTCTGATAAGGAGAAGGGCCTTTTGCGGCCTTCTCTCATGCACGAAGACACCCTCCCGGCAATCTCTCCCTCAGTCGGGGGGGAAGAAGACGCGATGAGGAAGCTCGAGAAGACCTTCGATCCGGGGCAGTTCGAGGAGCGCTGGTACCGGATGTGGGAGGCGGACGGGCGCTTCCAGCCGACCGGCCCGCCGGGCTCCCCCCGGTTCGTGATGGTCATACCGCCCCCCAACGTCACGGGGCGGCTTCACATCGGCCACGCGTTCGGCCGTACGCTCGAGGATGTCCTCGCGCGCTGGAAGCGGATGCTGGGCTACCGGGTCCTGTGGGTTCCTGGAACCGACCACGCGGGGATCGCCACCCAGATGGTGATTGAGAAGCAGCTCGCGACCGAGGGCATCGACCGGCGCGCGCTCGGCCGGGAGAAGTTCGTGGAGCGCGTGTGGGCCTGGAAACGCGACGCCAAGGACACCATCCAGTCGCAGATCCGGCGGCTCGGCTGCTCCCTCGACTGGACCCGGGAGCGTTTCACGCTCGACCCGGACCTCTCGACGGCCGTCCGTCACGCCTTCGTCCGGCTCTACCGGGAGGGACTGATTTATCGCGGCCGGTACGTCGTGAACTGGTGCCCGCGCTGCGAGACCGCAGTGTCCGAGCTCGAAGTCGTCCACAAAGAGGTGGACGGCTCCCTCTATCGGATCCGGTACGACGTGGCTGGAGTCCCCTCGGGCGCCGTGGTCGCGACGACACGCCCGGAGACGATGCTCGGAGACACAGCGCTCGCGATTCACCCGGAGGACCCGCGCACCGCGAAGCTCCGCGGAAAGACGGCCGTGCTTCCGATCATCGGCAGAGAACTTCCCTTCGTCGAAGACCCGGTCCTCGTGGACCGCGAGTTCGGGACCGGGATCGTCAAGGTCACGCCCGCGCACGACGCGAACGACTTCGCATCGGGGAAGCGGCACGGTCTGGCGGAGGTCGTCGTCATCGGCCCGGACGGGAAGATGACGGCGGAAGCGGGGGAGTTCGCGGGCGTCGATCGGTTCGAGGCGCGCCGGCTGGTCGTCGAGCGGCTGTCGGCGGAAAACCGACTGCTCGGCGTGGACGCGCACCGGATTTCTCTCGGACACTGTCAACGCTGCGACACGGTGATCGAGCCGTACCTCTCGACGCAGTGGTTCGTCCGAATCGCTCCGCTCGCCGAACAGGCCATCCGCGCCGTCGAAGCGGGGGAGGTCCGATTCGTGCCGGAGCTGTGGACGAAGACCTACTTCGAGTGGATGCGCAACATCCACGACTGGTGCATCTCGCGGCAGCTCTGGTGGGGCCATCGGATCCCGGCGTTCACGTGCGCGAACGGTCACTTGACCGTCGCGGAAGAAGATCCGACGGCGTGCGAGACGTGCGGCTCTGCCGAGCTCTCGCAAGACCCGGACGTGCTCGACACCTGGTTCTCGTCCCAGCTTTGGCCGTTTTCCGTCTTCGGCTGGCCGAAGGAGACCGAGGATCTGAAGGAGTTCTACCCGACGGACGTCCTCGTGACGGGCTACGACATCCTCTTTTTCTGGGTCGCTCGGATGATCATGGCCGGAGTCCACTTCACCGGATCCGCCCCGTTCTCGACCGTCTACCTGCACGGGCTCGTCCGTCTCGCGGGCGAGAAGATGTCGAAGACGCGGGGCAACGTCGTCGACCCGCTGGTTGCCATCGCGGAGTTCGGAGCGGACGCACTCCGCTTCACTTACGCGAGCTCAGCGACCTCGGGAACGACCGTGACGCTGGAGCGAGAAAGGCTCACCGGCTCGCGCAACTTCGCGACGAAGCTCTGGAACGCCGCGCGGTTCATCCTCGGACAGATCGAGGGGAAACCGCGCGCCGAGTCTCTGGAGGATCGGACGCTCTCGCTTCCGGACCGTTGGATTCTCTCGCGGCTCTCGACGACCGCGGCGGACGTCAACCGGCACCTGGGAGTGTTCCGGTTCGACGAGGCCTCCCAGGCGCTCTACTCGTTCCTCTGGCACGAGCTCTGTGACGGCTACCTCGAGATGGTCAAGCCGGTAGTTTCCGGCCGCGAGGGGGACGAGGAGGCGCGGGAAACCGTGCGCGGAGTTCTCGCGCGGTGTCTCGCGGACTCGCTCGCGTTGCTGCATCCGTTCATGCCCTTCCTGACCGAGGAAATCTGGGAGAAGCTGACCGGCCGAGCAGGGACGCTGATCGTCTCGCCGTTTCCGACGGGCGACCCGAGCCGGGTGGACCAGCCAGCCGAGACCGCGGTCGAGCGCCTGCGCGCTCTCGTCACCCGCGTCCGCAACTTTCGGGGCGAGCGGAAGGTGTTGCCCACCGAGGCCGTCGAGCTTTCCGTCGAGGCGGACTCGGGCGATCCCGAGGCGGACCAGGCGATTCGATCCCTCGCGCCGCTTCTCCGCCACCTCGCTCGCCTCGCGGACCTGCGGTTCGGCCCGCCCGCAGAGGGGGCGGCGCGGGACGTCGTGGCGGGTCTGACCGTAGGACTGGCGCTCCCGGCCGGGGCGGCGGGAACCGACCCCGCGCGCGTTCAAAAGACTCTCGCGTCGCTCGACCTCGAGATCGGCGGTCTCCGCGCGAAGCTCCAGAACCTGGCGTACCTCGACCGGGCACCCGCCGAGGTCGTGGAGAAAACGAGAAAGCGGCTGTCCGAGCTCGAAGATCGTCGCGCCGCGCTCGGCAACGGCGCCGCCGGATGAGCCGCCGAACGGCGCCGGACACGTCCCGGGTCCCTTTCGCGGGCGGGACGCTCGACCCGAATCGTTGGACCTTTTTCGAAAACCTCACCTGCCTCGTCTCGACCCCCTCTTCGAACGACCTCGCGCGGGAAGTAATCGACATCTACTTCGCGGAAGACCAGGCTTTGCCGCCAACGGTATTCGTCGCCGAGGCTCAGCCGGGCGCCCGCGGTCGCGGCGGACGGGAGTGGAAAGCCCCGAAGGGGCGCGGCCTGTACCTGACGATTCTGCGGCCGGTCGGCGAAGGGGAACCGGTGTCGGTTGTACCGATCGCCGTCGCTCGCTGGATCCGCGAAGCTCTGAAGGAGGCGTGCGGCGTGGAAGCGAAACTCAAGTGGCCGAACGACCTCTACGTCGGGCGCCGCAAGCTCGCCGGCGTGCTTTCAGAAGCCCGCACTCAGGGGGACGACTCCTACCTCGCGGTGGGCATCGGGGTAAACGCGCGGGGAGCGGCCGCCGACGTGGGCGCCCCGGGCGCCACGACGATCGAAGAGGAGCTCGGCCGGCCCGTCGAGATCGCTCCTCTCGTACAGGCCGTCGTCGATCGGCTCGACGCCGAGCTCGTGCACCCCGACTGGCGACGAGAGGTGGCGGAGTGGGAACGGATCTCCGTGCATCGGCGGGGAGACACGCTTCGTGTCCGCCGGGACGGAGAAGTGGTGACGGGGCAGTACCTCGGTCTGGATCCCTCCGGATTCCTTCGGCTCGAGACCGGGGGAGGAGAGACGGTCGTCGCGAGCGGGGAGCTGGAAGAGTGGTGAGGACGAACGGGTCGCTCGAAGAAGCCGGGGGAGGGGGGCTCCTCGCCGTGGACGTTGGAAACACGAACACGGTGCTCGGCCTCTTCGAGGGCACGACGCTCGCGCGACACTGGCGGCTCACGACCCGCCGCGACGCGACGTCCGACGAGATCGCGCTGACCGCGCAGGGCCTCCTCGCGTCGGGGGGCCGCGCGTCCGATCCTCCCCGCGACGTGATCGTCGCGAGCGTGGTGCCATCGCTCAAGTTTCCGCTGCGGCAGGCGCTGCGCCAGATCACCGGACGCGAGCCGCTCTTCGTGGAGCCCGGAATCCGCACCGGCATGCCGATCCTCTACGACGCGCCGCAGGAGGTGGGCGCGGACCGCATCGTCAACGCCGTTGCCGCCCACGAGAGGCTGGGAGGCCCGTGCGTCGTCGTCGACTTCGGCACCGCCACGACCTTCGACGTCGTCACCGAGCGCGGAGAGTACTCGGGAGGCATCATCGTGCCGGGGATCTCGATTTCCGCGGAGGCGCTCTTCGAGCGCGCGGCGCGGCTTTGGCGGGTCGAGATCCGGCGGCCCGACCGGGTCATCGGCAAGACGACCGTGGGCTCGATCCAGTCCGGCCTCTACTTCGGCTACCTTTCGCTCGTGGACGGCTTGATCGATCGGATCGAGCGCGAGATCGGGAAGAAGCCCCGGGTCATCGCGACTGGAGGGCTCGCCGAGCTGTTCGGGGGGGGCTCCGAACGGATCGAAGAGGTCGACCCGCTTTTGACCCTCACCGGGCTCCGTCTGGTCCATGAGCGAAACCGAGGCGGATAGGGCTTATTACGCGGCGGGCGAGGCCGTCTTTGTGGCGCGCCGCGGCACGCCCTTTCTCCTCTCACCCCGGGACTTCGCGCTCCTGAAGGAGTGGCGGGCGCTCGGCGTGCCGATCGAAGCCGTCGAGGCGGGGATCGACGAGGCCTTCGCGCGCCGGGAGGAGCGGGTAGCTGCGGGTCGTGTGAACTCGCTCGCGTATTGCCGCGACGCCGTCCTTGCCGCATGGGAGCGGAGGGCGGAAACCTCCGTGGGCCGCGGGGCGGGACGAAACGAGAAGCCGGCCGCGGACGTCGCGCCCGTCCTCACCCGGCTCGCTGAGAGTCTCGACGCGCTCGCGCGGGCCCACCCCGAGCTCAAGGAGAGGCTCAATGCGGCGGTCCACTCGCTCGAAAAGCTCGCGAAGTCGCCCAGGGATCCGGGCGAGGTGGAGTCGTCTCTCGCGCGCCTCGACCGCCGGCTCTGCAACGAGCTCGTCCTGGCGATCGGCTCCGTGGAGCGGCGCCGCATGGAGGAACGGGTGGAGGAGGTCCTCGCGAGGGTGCGGGTGAAGATGGATCGCGAGACGGAGGAGAAGACCCGGAGAGCGCTGACGAGGCGCCTTCTTCGCGAAGTGTTGAGTCTTCCGAGACTGACCATCGTCGGAGATTAGTTCTTAGTTCTTAGTTCTTAGTTCTTAGTTCTCAGTTCTCGGCTCCCGACAATAGGATAGAGAGAGGCCTCTCATCACCGCTCGCCGCCGTGTCCGCATCTCCCGCCTCGCCCCGACCGGGGAAGGAATCTCCCGCACGGATGCGGGCGTCGGGTTCGTCACCGGGGCGCTCCCGGGCGAGGAGGTCGAGGCCGAAGTTGAAGAGGTCCGCAAGAGCTTCTGGCGTGGGCGGACGATCGACGTCCTCGAGCCGTCCGGCGACCGGATCCTCGCCCCTTCCGAGGCGTGTCCGGGGTGCGACTGGGAACATTTCGAGCTGGGCGCGGCGCTCGGTGCGAAACGCTCGCTCTTCCTCGAGACGATGCAGCGGATCGGAAAGATTCCGCCGGAGTCGTTCGGCGAGCTTCCGATCGCCGCCTCACCGCTCGCGTATCGCATTCGAAGCCGGTTTCACCTCGAAGGTCGGGGCGTCGACCTCGTCCTGGGGCAGTTTGCTCCGCGCAGCCACCGCCTCGAGCCGATCGCGGGCTGCCGCGCCCTTACGCCTGGTACGTCTGATCTCCTGCCACGGGTGCGCGACGCGCTCGCGGCGTCGGGCGCCTTCGTGATCGAGCTCGCAACGATCGAGAATCCGTCCGGAGCGCGCCGGCTCGCGCGCGCGGTGCTCGGGGAAACGGGGAAGCGGCGGAGCCGGTTGGACGCGCAGGCCGTCATCGGAGCGCTCTCGCCGTTCTTCGCGGGGGTCCGCGTCGTCGACCGTGACGGCCGCACGCTCGCCGAGGCGGGTGAGTCGCGCCTCGCCATGGAGGTCGCCGGCCGGACGTTTCTCGTCTCGGTCGACACGTTCTTCCAGGGTAACCGCCACCTCGCGGGGATGCTCTCCGGAGACGTCGCCCGCGCGGGGGGTTCCGAACCCGGCGACGCGCTCGACGCGTTCGGCGGCGTGGGGTTTTTCGCCGCGGCGTTCCTCGATGCGGGCCACTCCGTCACTTCCGTCGAGGGAAGCGCTCCCGCGGCGCGCGACGCCGCGAAGACGCGGCCCGGCTGGGCGGATGCCGACCGGTGGCGCCTCGTGCCGTCGTCGGTGGAGAGTTTCCTTTCCTCGTCGACGCGGCGGTTCGACGTGGTCGTCGCGGATCCGCCGCGCGCGGGTCTCGGCCCCCTGGCGGCTCCGCTCGCCATGCGCGCCCGAAGGACGTTCATTGCGGTCTCCTGCGAGCCCGCGACGCTCGCCCGGGATCTCCCGCACCTGATCGGGGGAGGGTTCGAGATCGCGGACGCACGCCTGTACGACCTTTTTCCGCTCACGCACCGGGTCGAAGCGGTCGTCACCCTCGTCCGCGAAGCCGGCCCCTCCTGATCGGTCCCATCGCACGCTCCGGCCGGGCGCCCGCAGTCGGCGCTGCCGCCGCGCTCGTCGCCGGCATCGCTCTCGGAGCGCGGGCGCGGGGTGAGGAGGAGGGCGCCCTCGTGCTCGTCGCGCTTTCCCTCGCGGTCGCCCTCGGCCACGACCCCTTGAACGGGGAGAGTCCGGTCCGGCGCGCTTCGGGACTTCTCTGCTGCGCCGCCGCCGGGTTCTTCGAAGGCCGCGTCGCGATCGCTCGTCCCGAGGAAGCTGCGAGCGCGGCGTTCGGCAGACTCGGCTCTGGCATCGACCGGGCGGACCGGATCGAAGGAGTGTTGACGGACTTCTGGAGCGACTCGCCCCCCCGCGCGAGGGGGCGCCTTTCCGCCGAGCGGCTTCGCGTCGGCGGAGAGTGGCGCGACTTCCGAGCCGAGGTCTTCCTCTTCGTGTCGGGTACGGCTGACGTCGAGCGTGCCGCCGACCGGGGAGACCGCGTCTCGATCAGCGGTCACCTGCGCCGGGAGGACCTGTCGGCGTCCGACCGTGACGTCCGCTTGCCGTGGACGCGATATCGGCTTTCCATCAAGAGCGCCTTCCAGATCCGGCGGGAGGGGAGGACGGTCCTTTCCCTTCTCTCGGCCCCGAACCGCTTCCTCCACGGTCGAATCCCGGACGCGCGCTCCCGCGGGGAGAGGTTCGACCGCGACGTGCGTGGGCCGCTGGCGGCTCTCCTCCTGGGGCGGACCTCCGAGCTCGACCGGGGGATGGTCGCCCGTTACCGGCGGGGCGGGCTTTACCATCTGCTCGTGGTATCCGGCATGCACGTAGCGCTCGCGGCGGGGCTCGTCGTCGCGGCGCTCGGGCTCGCGCGCGTCGGCGGGAAGCGCCGCGACGCGATCCTCCTCGCGGCGGTATTCCTCTTCGTGCTCGTCGGCGGGGCGAACCCGCCGGCGATCCGCGCCGGCATCGTCGTCGCGGTGTTCCTCGCCGCCCGGCTCTTCGAACGCCCGATTCCGCCCGGCCAGGCTATCGGGCTGTCTGCCCTCGTGCTCTTCGTCGCGGATCCAAAGCAGATCTACTCGATCGGGACGGTGCTGACTTTCGCCGCGGTCGGAGGGATCGCTCTCTTGACGGAGCCGATCCGCCGGAGGCTTCCTGCGCGGCCGGGCGGCCTGTTTTCCGGCGTTGCCACGTCGCTCGCCGCGCAATGCGCCACAGCGCCGATCCTCTTCTGGAGGTTCAACGTCGTGGCGGCGGGCGCGTGGCTGACGGCGCCGCTCGCGATCCCGCTGTCGGCGGTGCTCATCGTCCTCGGCGCTCTCCTCCTCGTGCTCTTCGCACTCGGTCTTCCGGCCGGACTTCCCGCGGCACTCTTCGCTTTCGGGTCGCGCTCGCTCGAGTTCCTCGCGGATCGCGCGGCCGGCGCCGCATTCCTCCGCCCGACTCCGGCTCTCGCCGGGGTCGCCGCCGTCGGCGCCCTCACCCTCGCAGCCTCGACGCTCCCGGGTCGACTGCGCCCCCCTGCGGCGGCCGGCGCGGCGGCACTCTTCGCCGCGCTCGCGCTTTCTCCCGGCCCGGCCGGTCCGCGGCGCGGATTCTCGGTGGAGGCGCTCGACGTGGGACAGGGGGATGCGATCCTTGTCCGCTGGGAGGATCACGCTCTCCTCGTGGACGGCGGCGGCCCGTTCGACGTGGAGGCGGCGGACTTCGGACGCACGCGCCTCCTTCCGAAGCTTCTCGACCGCGGGGTCACGCGTCTCGACGCGGTTCTTGCGACCCATCCCCACCCCGACCACGCGCTCGGGCTCATTGCGGTTCTCGAAGAGCTTCCGGTCGAAGCCCTCTGGCTCTCCGCCGGCGAGGACGAGGCGAGCCTCTACGCGGCGCTCTCGAAGGCGGCGGGCGCGGCCCGGATCCCCGTTACCGTTCTGCGTCCCGGACCCCGGACCTCCTGGCGAGGGGCGGAACTGACGGTGCTGCACTCGGGCGGAGTGCGGCGCAAAGCGGACCCGGTCAACAACCAGTCCGTCGTTCTCCTCTTCGAACGGCACGGGAGGAGAGCGGTGCTGACGGGCGACATCGGTTCGTCGACGGAGAGCGCGCTCGCCGCCCGAGGCGGCGTTCCGCCGGCCGACCTCCTGAAGGTTGCCCATCACGGGAGCCGGACGTCCACAACGCCTCGCTTCATCGACGCGGTCCGACCCCGGGTCGCGCTCCTCTCGTGCGGGCGGGAGAACCGGTTCGGACATCCGGCGGCGGAAACCCTGACCACCCTCCGCAGCCGGGGCGTACCGGTGTTCCGCACGGACCGGCTCTCCGACGTGCGGGTCGAGCTCGCGCCGGATCGGACACGGCTCGCGTGGCGAGGGATCGAGTGAGCGCACACCCCGACGAGCGCCCGCCGCTTCTCGTCGTCTTCGGACCCACCGCGGCGGGGAAGACCAAAATCGCCGAGGAGGTCGCGCTACTCAGGTCCGGAGAGATCGTCTCGGCGGACGCGTTCGCGGTCTACCGCGGTCTCGACATCGGGACCGCGAAGCCCTCGTGGGAGCGGCGGGCCGAGGTTCCGTACCACCTCGTCGACGTGGCAGACCCGGAGGAATCGTTTTCCGCGGGGAGGTGGGCCGTCGAGGCGAGGCGGGCAATCGAGGACATCTCGCACCGAGGAAAGCTCCCGATCGTCTGTGGGGGCAGCGGCTTCTACATCTCCGCGCTCCTCGATGGTCTCCCTCCGGGCGTCGCGTGCGACCCCGAGCTGCGGGCACGGCTCGTGGCCTGGGGGCAGAAGAGGGGAGCGGCGGCCGCCCACCGTTTTCTCGAGCGGAACGATCCCACGTCGGCTGCGCGCATTCCCGTTGCCAACCTGCGGTACGTGCTCCGAGCTCTCGAGATCGTGATCACGACAGGAGCGCGCGTGTCCGACCGCAAGTTGGGCGCCGATCCGTGGTCCTCCCGGTTCCGGGTGATCAAGGTCGCGATCGAGCCGGCCCGCCGCGACCTCTATGCTAGGATCGAACTACGGGTTCGCCGAATGATGGATGCGGGGTGGGACGACGAAATTCGGCGGCTCGTCGCGGCGGGTCATTCCCTCGAATCGAACGCTTTCGGCGCCATCGGGTATCGCGAGCTCGGGCACTGGATCTCGGCCCGCGCGGAAAGGGAGGATACGGAAAGGGAGATCGTGGCGGCCACGAAGCGCCTCGCCCGGCGCCAGAAGACGTGGTTCGCTCGCGAACGCGACGCCCTGCGGGTAGATCCCGCGGAGGCCCTCCCGACGATCCTCCAATTGCTCGACCGCGGCGTCGAGACGGAGAAAAGCCGATGAACAAAGCCCCGATCAACGTCCAGGACTCGTTTTTCTACAACCTTCGGAAAGACAACACCGAGATCACGGTCCGGCTCACTTCGGGAGAAGAGCGAATGGGACGTCTGCGTCGTTTCGACAAGTTCGCGCTCGTCCTCGAGGTCGATGGGCACGAGGAGATGATCTACAAGCACGCGATTGCGTCGATCCGCGCGGAGACCTCGCCCTCGCCCTCGTGAAGATCTTCCGGAGACCAACGGTCCCGGCCTCCGGCTTCGCTCTTGAATGCCCGTCCTCTCGCCGTGCCGCGCCGGCTCGGTCCACAGTGCTGCTGTTCGCTGCCGCGGCGCTCCTGCTGTCGGTCCGATGTGGGAGCACCGCCCAGTCGGCCCGGCGGAGCGAGAAGTTCCCGCTCGACCCGCGCGAAGAGCTTGCCGGACCCTTTCCGGACGGCGTAGATTCGGGTTGGCAGGCCCTGGCCGCGGGAGACGCCGAGACCGCGGAGACGGAGTTCCTCCGCGCCCGCGCGGCGCGCCCCCACCTCGCCGCTGACATCGGCTTGATCGAGAGCCGCATCCTTCTCGGCCGGGTGAACGACGCGGTCGGCGCCTGCAAGGAAGCTCTCACGGGTCCGGTGACGGTTCCGCTCCTCGTGGCGTGCGGTGAGGCGCGC
>JBKJVY010000270.1:0-4890 GCA_046717185.1 Thermoanaerobaculia bacterium | reverse complement strand
GGCATGGACGGTGCCGTGGACCGAGCGAGCCGGCGGGAAGGCGAGGTAGTCAGTCATCCGAGTCTGTCATCCTGCGCCCATCGCCCTGCCGGTCATCCTGCGCCCATCGCCCTGCCGGTCATCCTGCGCCCTTCGCCCTTCCTGTCATCCCGAGCCCTTCGCCCTTCCTTGTCATCCCGAGCCCTTCGCCCCAAGCTGTCATCCCGAGCGAAGCGAGGGATCTGTGTCTCTCGCGACTCCGGTCTTCCGCTCAGGACAGGCTCCGCGAGGGATCTGTGTCTCTTGCGACTCCGGTCTTCCGCTCAGGACAGGCTCCGCGAGGGATCTGTGTCTCTCGCGACTCCGGTCTCCCGCTCAGGACAGGCTCCGCGAGGGATCTGTGTCCCTCTCGATTCCGGTCTTCTGCTCAGGGCAGGCTCCGCGATGGATCTGTTTCTCGTCGCAGGAGAGAAACCAGATTCCTCGTCGCTTCGCTCCTCGGAATGACAGTGGGGGAGGCTGCTCCTCGGAATGACAATGGTGAGCTCGGACCTCATCTGTCCCATCGCCCTCTGCTAATCTTCCTTCGTGCGCGTTTCCGTACTCGCCTCCGGCTCGGGTGGTAACGCCTGCGTCGTCGAGTCGGGCCGGACCCGGGTGCTCGTGGACGCGGGACTTTCGGCGAAGGAGATCGAGAGGCGCCTCGCCGCGAGGGGAATCGCCGCGGAAACGATCCGCGGAATCTTCATCACTCACGAGCACGGCGACCACTCGATCGGCGCGCTGACGTTCGCGGCGCGGTTCGGCTGTTCGCTTTTCGCGACCGCGGGCACCGCGAGCGCGCTCGGCCTCGAAGGAAACCTCTTCTCGCCGTTCGTCCGGATGGAGTCGTGCCGCGAAGGCACGGTCGGCGACATCGGTTTCCGTCCTCTCGCGACGCCCCATGACTCCAACGAGTCGGTCGCCTACGCGTTCGAAGCCGACGACGCACGGGTCGTGATCGCCTCCGACCTTGGCCACGTCCAGCGGGAGTTCCTCGACTTCCTGCGAGGGGCGACTGCGCTCCTCCTCGAGTTCAACCACGACGAAGACATGCTGCGAGACGGCCCCTACGTCTGGCCGCTCAAGCGCCGGATCTCCGGAGGCTTCGGTCACCTCTCCAACCGGCAGTCGGCGGATGCGCTGGCGAAGACAGCCGGTGTCCGCTTGAAGCGGGTGGTCGCGACCCACTTGTCGCGCGCGAACAACACCCCGGCGCTCGCGCTCGCCGCCGTGGCCTCCGCCCTGGAGCTCGCCGAGAGCCCGGCGGCCTACGGGGCGGCCGACCAGGTCGACGGCCTCGAGACGTTCGACGCGTGAGAGTCGAAGTCCGCGTCTATCCGAAAGAAGGGGTCCTGGACCCCCAGGGGAAGGCCATCGCCTCGGCGCTCGGAAGGCTCGGGCACGCGTCGGTCGAGGACGTCCGCGCCGGGAAGATCTTTTTCCTCGACCTCAAGGGCGAAGATCCGGTGGCCGTGGAAGCGGAAGCGCGGAAGATGGCCGAGGAGTTGCTCGCGAACACGGTGATCGAGGGATACGACGTGCGGGTGCGCCCGGAAGCGTGAGAAGAGGGTCGTGAGCGCGGTCCCCGCCGTCCAACGCAAGTTCGCGATCGTCGTTTTCCCCGGCTCCAACTGCGACCAGGACTGCTACCACGTTGCCCGCGAGCTACTCGGCTGCGAGGCGGAGTACGTGTGGCACGACGACACGGACCTGAAGGGCGCCGACGTCGTGATCCTCCCCGGCGGCTTCGCGTACGGCGACTACCTGCGCGCCGGCGCGCTCGCGCGCTTCTCGCCGGTCATGGAGACGGTGGCGCGTTTTGCGGCGGAGGGCGGCCCCGTGCTCGGAATCTGCAACGGCTTCCAGGTCCTGCTCGAGGCCGGGCTCCTGCCGGGCGCGGTTCGTGTCAACCGCGGGCTCCGGTACGTCTGCCGGGACGTTCACCTCAAGGTGGAAAACACGGGAACCGCCTTCACGCGGCTCTACCGTCCGGGAGAGGTCGTCACGATGCCGATCGGGCACATGGAGGGCAACTACACCGCTCCGCCCGAAACCCTCGCCGAGCTCGAGCGCTCGGGCGCGGTCGTATTTCGCTACTGCGATCCCGAGGGACGCGTGACAGACGAGGCGAACCCGAACGGCGCGACCGCGGGGATCGCCGGGATCGCGAATCGCGAGGGGAACGTCGTCGGGCTCATGCCCCATCCGGACCGTTGCGCCGAGGGGCTTCTCGGCAACGACGCCGGGCGAAAGATGTTCGAGTCCGCCGTCGCGGCGCTCACGGTGCCGGCCTCCTCCCCGTGATCACGGAAGACCTCATCTCGGACCACAACCTCTCCGCCGAGGAGTACTCGCGCATCCTCGAGATTCTCGGCCGCGAGCCGAACCTGGTCGAGCTCGGAATCTTCTCCGCGATGTGGAGCGAGCACTGCTCCTACAAGTCGTCGCGGATCCACCTGAAGAACCTCCCGACGACCGGTCCGCGCGTGATCCAGGGGCCGGGCGAGAACGCCGGGATCGTGGACATCGGCGACGGTCTGGCCGTGGCCTTCAAGATGGAGTCCCACAACCACCCGTCCTTCATCGAGCCCTATCAGGGCGCGGCCACCGGCGTCGGCGGGATTCTTCGGGACATCTTCACGATGGGCGCTCGCCCGATCGCGTCGCTCGACTCTCTCCGGTTCGGCCGGCTCGACGCTCCGCGAATGCGGCACCTGGTCGACGGCGTCGTCCGCGGCATCGCGGGGTACGGCAACTGCATCGGGATCCCGACCGTCGCGGGCGAGACGACCTTCCACCCCGCCTACGACCGCAACATCCTCGTCAACGTGATGAACGTGGGCATCGTCGAGAAGGACCGAATCTTCCGAGGCCGCGCCGAGGGCGTTGGAAACCCGGTCATCTACGTCGGCTCGAAGACGGGGCGCGACGGCATCCACGGCGCGACGATGGCTTCCGAGGAGTTCGCCGGCGACGAGACGCAGCAGAAGCGGCCGACGGTCCAGGTGGGGGATCCTTTCACCGAGAAACTGCTCATGGAGGCGTGTCTCGAGCTCTTCCGGACCGACGCCGTCGTCGGGATCCAGGACATGGGCGCCGCGGGCCTCACGTCTTCGTCTTTCGAGATGGCGGGGCGCACCGGGAGCGGGCTCGAGATCGACCTCTCGAAAGTGCCGGTCCGCGAGGAGGGCATGACCCCTTACGAGATCCTGCTTTCGGAGTCGCAGGAGCGGATGCTTCTCGTCGCCCGCGCCGATCGGCTCGAAACGGTGCGGGACGTGTTCCGGAAGTGGGACCTCGAGGCGGTCGAGATCGGGAGGGTCACCGGCAGCGGGCGGGTCGTGCTCTTTTTCGAGGGCCGTATCGTGGCGGACCTGCCCGCGGCGCCGCTCTCGGAGCGAGCGCCGGTCTACGACCGGCCGAGGACGCCGGTGGTTCCGATCGGCTCGCGGGGCTGGGAGGAGCTGCCGGAGCCGGACGATTACGGCGCCGCCCTTCGGGCGATTCTCGCCTCGCCGAACGTCGCGCAGAAGTCGTGGATCTGGACGCAATACGACCACATGGTCGGGACGAACACGGTCGAGCGGCCGGGCGGCGACGCCGGCGTTCTGCGGATCAAGGGCACGTCGAAGGCGATCGCCGTCAAGAGCGACGTGAACCCGTTCTTCTGCGCCTGCGATCCGTACCGCGGCGCGGCGATCGCGGTCGCCGAGGCGGCCCGCTCGATCGCGGCGACCGGCGCGCGGCCGCTCGCGGTCACCGACTGCCTGAACTTCGGCAATCCCGAGCGCCCGGAGATCATGGGCCAGTTCGAAGCCGCGGTGCGCGGTCTCTCCGACGCCTGCCGCGCGCTCTCCGTTCCGGTCGTTTCCGGTAACGTCTCCTTCTACAACGAGACCGACGGCCAGCCGATCCTGCCCACGCCGACGGTCGGTATGGTCGGCCTCCTCGAGGACGTGTCGCGCCGGGTCCGCATGCCGTTCGTCCGGTCGGGCGACCGGATCGCGCTCTTCGGAAAGACTCGCGACGAGCTCGGCGCGAGCGAGTTCCTCCGCGTCCTCTACGGCCGGGACGAAGGCCCCTGTCCCGACGTCGATCTCGACGCGGAGCGCCTTCTCGTGGACCTGCTCGTGCAGCTCGCGGAAGAGCGGCGGCTATCGTCCGCCCACGACGTCTCCGACGGCGGTCTGGCCGTCGCGGTCGCCGAGTGCGCGATGCCGTCCGGCCTCGGCGCCGAGATCAAGCTCGAGTCCGCGGTGCGTGTGTCGTCGCTTCTATACGGCGAGACGACGGGCCGCGCCGTCGTCACCTTCACGCCGGCCGATGAGGCCGCCGTGAGCGCGGCCGCCGGATCCTTCGGCGTCCCCTTCCGGGTGATCGGCATGGTTGGAGGGGAGAACCTCCGCATCGCCGTCAACGGCCGAACCGTTGTCGACGAGCCTGTTGCCGGATTGCGGCAACTGTGGGCGACCGCGTTCGCGCGCGCGCTCGAGTCAGCAGAAGTCCTGGGGTCAACGCTGAAAAGCTGAATTCGTGCCATAGCTGAATTCAGCCCTGACCCGAATTCAGGAATTCAGCGTTGACCCTAGTAGCGCACTAGTAGCGCACCTTTTCCAGAAACAGCCCCGACGGTGGCGCGGTCCACTTCGCGGGCTCCGTCGAGCGCTCCCGGAGAAGCCTCTCCACGTCCGCGGTCCCGAGGTTGCCCCGCCCGACTTCGACGAGCGTCCCCACGAGCCTCCTCACCATTTTCCAGAGGAAGTGCGAGGCATCGATCCGGTAGTGAATCTCGTCGCCCCGGTCGACGAGCGTGCTTCCATCCACGACGACGACGGTCGATTCCTGTCCCTCCGGGTTCTCGCAGAAGGA
>JBKJVY010000269.1:0-11476 GCA_046717185.1 Thermoanaerobaculia bacterium | reverse complement strand
GAGATCCTGGAGGACCTGCCCGACGCCGACATGATCGTCGTGCCGATCGGGGGAGGCGGAATACTCTCGGGCATCGCGTCCGCCGTGCGCCAGATCCGTCCGGGCGCTTTGCTCATCGGCGTCGAGCTCGAGGAGGGCCCGGGCATGGCCCCGGCGCTCGCGGCGGGGAAGCCGGTCACCGTGACGCGGCCATGGGGCACCATCGCGGACGGGATGACGCCGCCATTCGTCGGCGAGCTGCCGCTCGAGATCGTGAAGGAGACGGTGGACGACGTCGTCGCGGTCTCGGAGTCGGCCATCGTCGAGGCGATGAAGCACCTGATGACGCGCGCGAAGCTCTACGTCGAGGGGGCGGGAGCGGCGGCGACGGCGGCCCTTCTCGATGGAAGGGTCCGCGTACCGGCTGGCGCGAAGGTCGTCGCGCTCATCTCCGGCGGCAACGTGGACCTCTCGCGGATTCCGAGGGGCTGACCCCGTCAGGATTTCAAGCAGTCAGGTTTCCCGTCCAGAAGTGTCCGGGGTAGTTCTGACCACCCCTTGCGTCGTTTGTCGTGCGCGCTGAGCCGCAGGATCGCAATGCGTCATTTTGCCGCGCATTCCCGCAGCCTTTCTCGTGAGCGTGTGCGTTCCTCAAAACCAAATGACGTTTCGTCCGTCATAGCTGGTGAACGACAAACCAAAGGAGGTTCTGATGAGAAACCGATTCCCTCTCGCTCTCGCTGTTCTCGCGACCGTGAGCCTCGCCGCCTGCTCGACCGTCGCGACGCTCAGCACCGATTCGATGACCGCTCTGAAAGAGCTCCGCGCGGTCCAGGCGACGCGCGACGACCTCTACGCGAAGAAGGACGCCGCGGCCGTCTCGGCGCAGCACGTGCCGGGTCTGACGGCGAAGCTCGCCGACGGGACCCGCCTCGACCGCGCCGGTTTCGAAGCGCTGCTCGAGAAGAAGATGCAGGAGTCGGCGCGGCCGCGCGCGGCGCACATCGACTGGCTTTCCCAGGAGGCCGCCGGCTATGTCGCGATCGTCTCTCCCGGGCTCGACGGACAGGGGACGCTGCTGCGCGAGACGTGGGTGAAGACGTCGGGCGGCTGGAAGCTGAAGGCCATCGAGGCGCTCACCGAGGAGTCCGCGATCGCCTTCAAGAAGGGGGAGCGCAAACAGAACTCGTAGGGAAGCCCCTCACCCTGACCCTCTCCCCGCCCGCGGGGAGAGGGAATCGAGGGTTGCGCCCGCGCCGTCCTACTGCAGTTGCGAGGGAAGCCGCGGGGACGACAGCAGGTTCTCGAAGACCTCCCAGCGCTTCCCGGCGTTGTCCGGAGTCCCGCCCTTCGACTCCACGTACCGCCGCACGAGGTCTTTCCCCAGGTTGTAGTTGATTACGTAGCTGCGGTACTGATCGACGAAGCGAACCCGCTGCTCGGCGCGGTCACGCGGGTAGAGAGCGTACTCGCCGAGCCACCGCGCCGCCTCTTTCGCGTCGATCTCGCCGTTCAGGTACTTCCGCGCCGCCTCGTTCCCCGCGTACGCCAGTCGGTCCACGATCTCGCGGACGCGCGCGTACTCCTCCGCGCGCGCGGGGTTCAGGCCGGCGAGTGGATACAGGATCGCCTTCTCGTAGTCGATTCGCTCGCGGCCCGGGAAGGCCATCTCGATGCCGAAGTTCGCGCTGCCCTCGGCGATCAGGGACTGCGGCGAGAAGAGCGGGTACACCGAGTACTCGGCCCAGCCGCGGTCACGCACGAGGTGCTTCTCGAGGAGGGCGTTGTAGACGTGATGGCCGGGATATCCCTCGTGGCACGCGAGGTCGATCGCGCGATCGATCGTGATCGGGAGGTCCGTGTTGACCTGGATGAGGCTCTTGTAGCCCCCCTGGTACCAGTTGTATGCGCTCCAGGTCTTGCCGGTGACGTACTCGATCGTGAAGCTCTCGGCGGGCGGCAGCTCGATGTGCGGCCGCGTCCGGTCCCGGCACTCGCCGACCGCCGTGCGGAAAACGGAGTCCACCTTCTCCTTCGGGATCGTGAAGTCCTTGCGGAACGCTTCGTACCGGTCGAGGAGAGAAGCGGCGCTGCCCCCGCCCGGTAGCGCCCGGTCGAGCTCGTCGCGCACGCTCCGGAAATGCTCTTCCGTGTTCACTGGAGCGACCGCGTCGTAGAGCGCGCGGGATTCCTCGTCGAAAGAAAGGCGCTTTCCGCCGAGCATTTCGACTCGCGCCGCAAGGGCCTGGAGCTGCCGGGCAAGGTAGTGCCGGCGGAGGCGAAGCATCTCGTCCGACGGCTCCGGAGTCGCCTGGAGGCGGGCGATGAGTGCGGCGGCGTCGGCGGCGATCGCGTCCAGGGGTCGCTTCGTCGCCTCGGCTTCAAGCTTCCATTCCGCCGGGCCGTAGAAGGCGTCCACGTAATCCTTGTCGTGCTGGCCGACCGCGAGGACGAGCTTGACGTAGCGCTCCGCGGCGTCGTTCATCGCCGGGAGAGTATCGGAGGGGACCGGCGCGGTCGTCGTCGCGCAAGCCGCCCCGAGCAGCGCCGCGAGCAGGACGGCCGGAAGGCGTGGAGCAGTGTGGAAGTGCATGCGCGCAGCTTATCGGAGGTCGGACGCGGAGGCCGGGAGCCGATAAGATGACGCCGTGACGGCTGCCCGCGTTTCCCGCAACGACCCGTGCCCCTGCGGCAGCGGCCTCAAATACAAGAAGTGCCACGAGGGGAAGGACGCGGCGAAGCCGAGTCGGTCCGGGATCCTCACGCTCGTGCTGCTCGGCGTTCTCGTCGTCGGAGGCGCGACAGCCGTCGTGATCAGCTTCGCGCGAGGCGGCGGCGGCGCCGCCCGGACCGGTCGCCCCGGTCAGGTCTGGTCCCAGGAGCACGGGCACTGGCACGACGCGCCCGTTCCCGGAAGGGCGCCGTTGAACGCGGCCGCCATCGGCGAGCAGAAGCCCGCGCCGCCCGGCACACCGCCGCCGGGGAAAGTCTGGTCGCCCGAGCATGGGCACTGGCACGACGCGCCGCAGCAACTCCCGGGCCTCGTGGTGACGGCCGTTCCGGCGCCGATCCCGCCGCCCGTGGCGCCGCCGAACCCCTGAGGCAAACGCCTCCCGCGACTCTCGAGGGTGTCCGGTGGAGAGCTGCTGACCCCGGCTCACTACTCGGTCGGGTAGCCGAGCTCCTTCCAGCGCTTCCAGCCGCCGTCCATCGAGAGGACGTTCGTGAAACCCATCTTCGCGAGCGTGTCGGCGGCGAGCGCGGACCGGTAGCCGCCCCCGCAGTAGAGGACCATCTCTTCGGAGTGGTCGGAAATCACGCGTTCCACGTCTCTCTCCACGACACCCTTGCCGAGGTGGATCGCGCCCAGCGCGTGGCCTCGCTCCCACTCCGCGTCCTCGCGGACGTCCACGAAGTGGAATCGCTCGCCCGCCTCCTGGCGGCGCCGCACGTCTTCCGGCGTCGTTTCGCGGATGCGCGACTTCGCGTCCTTCACGAGGTCCAGAAATCCCTGCGAATGTTTCATGGCCGTGGTCTCCCCCCGTCTCCCAATGCCGCGAGGCGTGTGATGAGGTCCACGACGCGGCTCGAATAGCCCCACTCGTTGTCATACCACGCGAGGACTTTCACGTAGCCGTCTCCGGCGGCGCGCGTCGAGAGCGCGTCGAAGATCGACGAGTGCGGGTTCCCGATGATGTCGCTCGAGACGAGCGGCACCTCGCTGTACTCGAGGATCCCGCGAAGCCGTCCCTCCGCGGCCCGGCGGACGGCGGCGTTGACGTCCCCGGCATTCGGCTTCTTCCGGAGGCGGCAGGAGAGATCCACGACGGAGCCGTCGGGCACCGGCACCCGCATCGCCATCCCGTCGAGTCTCCCCGCGAGCTTCGGGAGCACCTTGCCGACCGCCCGGGCGGCGCCCGTCGTCGTCGGGATGATGTTCTCGGCGGCGGCGCGGCTGCGGCGCAGGTCCTTGTGCGGCACGTCGGCCAGGCGCTGGTCGTTCGTGTACGCGTGGATGGTTGTCATGAAGCCTTCCTCGATCCCGAACTCCTCGTCCAGCACCATCGCGAGCGGCGCGAGGCAGTTTGTCGTGCACGAAGCGTTCGACACGATACGGTCGCCGGCCTGGAGCGTGTCGTCGTTCACACCGACGACGATCATCGCGTCCACCTCGTCCTTCGGCGGGACGGTCAAGATCACGCGCTTCGCTCCGGCGGAGAGGTGGCGCTCGAGCTTCTCGCGCGTCAGAAGGACGCCCGTCGCCTCGACGACGATCTCGACGCCGAGCTTCGCCCAAGGGATGTTCGCCGGGTCCTTCTCGGCCGTCATCACGACCTTCTTCCCGTCCACGTACATCGAGTCCGCGTCGGCGGTGACTTCCTTTCCGAAGACCCGCATGACGGTGTCGTACTTCAGGAGGTACGCGAGGTGCTCGTTGTCGTAAAGGTCGTTGATCGCCGCGACTTCCACGTCGCTGCGGTCCGAGAGGATGCGGAACACCGACCGGCCGATCCGGCCGAACCCGTTGATGCCGACCCGGATCGTCACGCGGGCTCCTCTCCGGCGGCGCGGTCGAGCTCGGCGAAGCGCTCGATCAGGTCCACCGCGCGGTGTGCGTATCCGAAGCCCGAGTCGTACCAGGAGATCGTCTTGGAAACCCTCTTGCCGAGCGTCATCGTCGCGAGCGAGTCGAAGGTGCTCGACCATGCGGAGCGGGCCACGTCGCTCGACACGATGGGCTCCGTCTCGAAGCGGAGGACGCGCTTCCAGCGGTCGGTCGAGGCCGCGGTGCGCACGACCTCGTTCACGGCGACCCGCGTGACGTCGCGCGAGTGCCAGCAGACGAGGTCGACGGCCGAGCCGTTCCGGACGGGGACCGCGACCGCGGAGCCGGTGACCCGGCCAGCGAGCTCCGGAACCGCCTCCATGACCATCGCGGGCGACCGCGACTCCTGCGGGATGATGTTTTCTGCGGCCGCGCGCCCGAGGCGCATCTCCTCCGCCGGGGCGTCCGCGAGCCGGTGCTGTCCCGTGTACGCGTGCACGGTCGTGAAGAGGGCCCGCTCGACGCCGAACGCGTCGTGGAGGATCTTTGCGATCGGAGCGAGGCAATGCACCGTCGAGGACGCGTTCGACACGATCCGGTGCCGGCGCTCGAGCTTCTCGTCGTTCACGCCACCGACGACCGTCACGTCGGGCGGCTCCCGGGGCGGCGAGCAGGCGATGACCCGCTTCGCTCCGGCGTCGAGGTGGGCTTGGAGCTCCGCCCGGGTGCGGCCGCGCGACGTCGCTTCGAGGACGGTATGCACCCCGAGCTCGCCCCACGGTACCTGGCCCTGCTCCTTGCCGGTGATCATTCGGACCTGCCGGCCCGCGACGTAGAGGTGCCCTTCGCGGATCGAGACCTCGACCGGAAAGTGTCCGAGCTGCGTGTCGAATCGGAGCAGATACTCGAGCGGCTCGGGATCGTTCCAGTCGCTGATGGCAGCGATCCGGATGTCCTCCCGATCGTAGAGCAGCCGGAAGAGGTTGCGCCCGATTCTTCCGAAACCGAGGAGCCCGACCGTCGTCACGAGCTCGAATCTACCTTAGGGTCAACGCTGAAAAGCTGAATTGGTGCCATAGCTGAATTCAGCCCTGGCACAAATTCAGGAATTCAGCGTTGACCCTAATTCAGCGTTGACCCCAAAAAGCGGCGCCACGCGTCGAGGTAAGGGCGGCCGCCGACGACATACGTGTCGTTGTGCCCGGCGCTCGGTATGACGAACAGCTCTTTCGGTGGCCGGGCAAGCTCGAAGAGGGCGCGTCCCTGCTCCGCGGGCGCGATCTCGTCTCTCTCGGCAACGAGAAAGAGCTTGGGCGCCGTCACGCGGTCGATCTTCGACGCCGCGTCGAAGCGGGAGCGGACGAGGAACGCGGGCACGAACGGGTAGTGCTTCCGCGCAAGCGCCGGTACGGAGAGAAATGGCGTCTCGAGCACGACGCCGGACGACTGGCGCGCGAGCGCGACCTCGACGGCGACGGCACACCCGAGCGACTCGCCGTGGAGGATGATCCGCTCCGGCGGGAACCCGCGCTCCCGAGCGGCGTCGTAGATCGCGAAGCCGTCGCGGTAGAGTCCCGCTTCGGAGGGCACCCCCTCCGAGAGCCCGTAGCCGCGATAGTCCACGAGGAAGAGGTCCACCCCCAGCGCTTCGACGAAGATCTCCGCCCGCTCGAGGCGGTGGCTGACGTTGCCGCCGTTGCCGTGGAAGAGGAGGACGACCCGCTCTCCCTTCGCGCGGATCCACCAGCCGTGGAGCCGAACGCCGTCGGACGCCGTGAGACGCAGCTCCTCCGCGCGAAGGCCGAAGTCGGCGGGCTCCGCATCGAGGTGGCGAATCGGGAAGTAGAGGAAACGGCGTTCCATCACGCTCATGAGGACGAGCATGCCCACCAAGACGAGCGCCAGCGAAAGGGCGAACGAGAGAAGTGGCTTCCAGGTCACGGCGCGATGTTAGGCTCTTGTCGAGAGGAGAAACCGGATGAAGACATCGTCACGCGGCCTCGCGCTGACAGTCGCCTCGCTCTTCCTCGCCATCGCCGCCCTCGACTGCGCCCGCCCCCCGACCTCCGAGCCGCTCGAGGTCACCTACTACTACCTTCCCGGCTGACCCGTCTGCGCGAAAGTGATGCCCGCCGTGAGCGGGCTCGAGCAGGAGTTCCCGGGGAAGGTCAGGGCGCAGAACGTCGACGCGACGACGGAGGAGTCCCGCTTGGTGGTCCAGGAACTCGGCTTCAAGAATCACGGTCTCGTGATCCGGTCGGCCGATGGAAAGGCTCTCTGGCGGCAGGCGGACCACGACGTCGCGATCGCGGACGTGCGCGCCGAGCTCGCCCGGCTGACGAAGAGCTAGGACCAGCCTCCGACTCAATCCTTCGACGGCTCCCAGCCGGTCCGGGCGCGGAACCAGCGACGGGGGCCGAGGACGTCGAGCTCCGTCTTCTCGCCGGAGATACCGATCCCAACCGAGAGCAGGCCCGCGTCGACGAGAAAGGTTCCGCTTCGCGACGCGCCCCGCGCGCGGTACTCCCCGTCGAGCCGGAAGTCTCCGGCGCGCGCCGTGAGCCTCTCGACTTCGACGAGTGACCGCCCGAGCCGGACCCGAGCCCGTCCGGCAAGCCCCTCGAGCTCGAAACTTTTCGCGAGCCAGCCGGGGAGCCCCTTGACGAGCGCCAGGAAGGGACGCCCGTCGCGCGCGCGGGCGGAGACGGCGCCCGCCAGCAGGACGGAGCGCTCCGGCCTCAGACGCCCCGGGAGGAAATTGACCTTCATCCACCAGGGGCGCGCCCCATCGCCCGTCCCGGACACGGTCGCGTCGGTCAGGTTGAGGTGACCGCTGGTCAGGTGCGCGCCGCCCTTCAGGAGATCGAGGCCGGAGAAGCTCGCGCGCGCCTCGAGGCGTCCGCGAAAGGCGACGTCTACGATCCGGAGGGCGAGTCTCTCTGCCGAGAGGTCGACGCTCCCGCGGGCGACGCCCCGCTCGACCGTGGCGCGGAGGGCCAGGGCTCCGCCGCCCCTCTCGAGCCGCGTGCCCGCGAGGTCTCCGAGCAGCTGATTGACGAAGTCCATGTCGTCCAGCCGCGCGGTCGCCTGCGCTTCGCCGGTGACGAACCGGAGCATGCGGCTCCCCGGGAACTGCCGCGGGCCCCACGGGTCGACCCTTCCCCGTATCGAGGCCTTCACGTCCTCCGCGCGCGAATCCTTTCCGCTGCGGAGCGTCCCGCCCTGCGTCGTCAGCTCGGCGCGGACGATCTCGGCGTGGACCTTCGGCTGGAGAAAGAAGGCGCCGGTCAGCCGGCTGTCGCCGACGTAGCGGTAGGCGTCCACCCAGATCTCGCGCAGCTTGTCGACCTCGACGTTGTCGACACGGATCGTCCACTCCTTGCCGGTTCGGGGCGGCTTGCGCTCGCCCGGCTGGAGTCGGGGAGGGTCGGGAAACCCGGCGATCGGCGGCAGGAGCGCGTGCTCCCTCGGGTCGGCCGCCGCCTCGGGAGTCAGTCGGTTGCGCGCCCGGAACGTGGCGCCGCTGCCGGTAAGGCTCGTCACGTGAAGGCGCCGGCGTAGGAGCCCGAGTACTGAGAAGGAAAGTCTCGCGTCCTCGAGCTCGAACGTCCACTCGGCCTTCACGTCCCGATCGCGGATCCGGAAGTTTTTGACCCGCGCGCGACCCGGCCACACCGAGAAGGCGGAGGAATACTCGATCGCGGTTCGGTCCGGGGTCTTGTTCACGAGGGCGCGCAGGCGGCCGGTCGAGAGGAAGGCCTTCGCCGCCAGGAAGTACAGGAGATAGAGCCCCAGGACCACCGCGACGAGCAGGATCGCGACGCGACGGGCTCGGGTCGAAGGTGGCGGGCTCATGGGCGGCGACCTTTCCGCGCAAGAGCCGAGCCACCCGCCCCTTGAACTTCCGACCCGCGGATGCGTTTAAACTTCTGACATGAGTCCGGTCATCGAGGCAAACGGCCTGCGCAAGGTCTACAGCTCCCGGTTCGGGACGCGCAAAGTGCGGGCGCTCGACGGGATCGACCTTACCGTCGGGGCGGGCGAGGTCTTCGGCCTCCTGGGACCCAACGGCGCCGGCAAGACGACGGCGGTCAAGATCCTCCTCGGGCTGACCCGCGCGACGGAGGGCTCCGCCCGCCTGTTCGGGATCCCGGTCTCCCAGCCGGAGAGTCGTCGGAGGGTCGGCTATCTCCCCGAGGGACATCGCTTTCCGGGCTACCTGACGGCCCGCCAGACGCTCTCGATCTTCGGCCGAATGTCCGGGGTGGACGGCGCGACTCTGAAGACGCGGATCCCCGAGCTCCTGGCGCGTGTGCGCCTTTCCGGCTGGCTCGACGTGAAAGTGAAGAAGTTCTCCAAGGGGATGACGCAGCGCCTCGGCCTTGCCTCCGCGCTCGTTCACGACCCGGAGGTGCTCCTCCTGGACGAGCCGACCGACGGCGTGGACCCGGTCGGCCGGCGCGAAATCCGCGACCTCCTCCGGGAGGAGGCGGCGCGGGGTCGCGCAATCCTCTTGAACTCGCACCTCCTCTCGGAGATCGAGCTGACGTGCGACCGGGTCGCGGTGCTGCGGCGGGGGAAAGTGGCCGCGCAGGGGCGGATCGCGGACCTGACCGCCCAGGAGTCGCGCTACCGGATGACGGCGTCGCCCGTGGACGACGCGCTCCTCTCCGCGTTCCGGGACACCGGCGCGTCCGTCGAGCGCGTCAACGGACACCTCGTGCTGACGACGCGCGACCTCGCCCACGTCAACGCGCTCGTGGACACGCTGCGTTCGCGCGGCGGAATCCTGTCGGAGCTCGCGCCGGTCCGGTCGACCCTCGAGGACGTGTTCGTGGACCTCGTCCGCACCGGCGAGGCGGGGGAGAAGCTGTAATGAGAGCCTTCGCCGCCAGCGTCGAGGAGGTCTTCCGCGAGGCGTCGGCCCGCTGGACGCTCCTCGCCTATTTCGCGATCTCGTCGCTCTTCATACTGCTCTTCGCTGCCGCGGTGAACCTCGACATAGTGGACGGCGCGCTCGCGGGCGCGAAGCTCTTCGGGCGCGAAGTGGATCTCGGGGGCGAGAAGATCGACATGGACCGACTCGTCCTCGGGTTCGAGGCGGGGTTCTCGGGTTTCCTCTACATGCTCGGCACGTTCCTCGCGCTCTTCGCGACCGCGCACCTCGTTCCGCGGCTCCAGGAGAAGGGCACGGTCGACCTCTACCTCTCGCGTCCGGTCGGCCGCACGAAGCTCCTGCTCTCCCGGTACTTCGGCGGCCTGCTGCTCGCGGGGGCGAACCTTCTCTACCTCATGGGATCGATCTGGGCGATCGTCGTCTGGAAGACGGGCGTCGGGCACCCGCGCTTCCTGCTCGGCGGCCTCGTCATCCTCTTCGCGATCGGGAGCCTGCTCGCGTTCGCTTTCCTCGTCGGCGTCGCGACGTCCTCGACCGCGGTCTCGCTCATGGTGACCTACGCGGTCTTCTTCTTCGCGGCGCTGCTGTCGGAGCGCGAGAAGATCGCCGCCGCGGTCTCCTCGGAGACGAGCGCCGGCATCGTCCGCGGCCTCTACTGGATCTTTCCCAAGACCGCGGAGCTCGGACGCGCCACCGTCGGGCTCGTTTCGAGCGACGAGGCGTTCTTCGACCTCGGCCGGATCGACTTACTTCCCGTGTTCGGCTCCACCGCCCTTTTCGGCCTACTCTCGCTCGCTCTCGCCGCCCGGCTTTTTGCCAGAAAGGACTTCTGAGATGACGCTCCTCCGGAAGACTCTCGTTTCGCTCGTCGCGGCCGTGGTTCTCACGCTCGTCCTCTTTACGCCTCCCGCCGCGGCCGGCGGCGCCGAAGAGGCGCTCGCATGGGTGCCCGCCGACGCGGTCTCGGTCGGCGTCGTCCGGATCGACGCGCTTCGCTCGAGCCCTCTCGCAGCGCGACTCTTCGAGCAGACCGACGAGATGGCGGTCGACGGAGACGCGGCGAAGTTCCTCGAGGAGACCGGGCTCCGTCCGAAGCAGGACGTGGACCTCATGGTCGTCGCGGGGCTCGGCGGATCGGGAGGCCGCGGCATCTCGCATGCCCTCCTCGTGTTCGAAGGGCGGTTCGATCCGGCGCGCCTGTCGGCGGCGATGGAAGCGCGTGGCGCGTCGCGCAAGCGCACTCCACACGGCGAGTACCTGTCGCTCGAGGGCAAGGGCGGTCACGACCACCCGGGCGCCGTCGCCTTCGTGAGCCCCCGGCTCCTCGTCGCGGGGAGCGCCTCCGCGGTGACTCGTGCGCTTGCGGATCGCGCCGCCGGCAGCTCGGCGTTCCTGCGGGGCGAAGGGCTCGGGCGCCATCTGTCGCGGATCCCGGGAGACGCGTCGGCCTGGGCGATCGTGGACGCGGTGCGCGCGCCCATCGGACGCGGCCACACGCGCTCGCACGAAGGAAACGACGGCGACCCTGCCGAGGCGCTCGTCGGAGCGATGAAGTCGGTGTCGCTCTTCGTCTTCCACGCGACGGCCCGCGGGGATTCGGTCGAGATCTCGGCCACCGGCCTCGCCGCCGACGACGAGACCCGGGAGCTCCTCACGGACGCGCTGAAAGGCGTGGTCGCGATGTGGCGGCTCGCCGTTCACGAGAAGTCTCCCGAGCTCGTCCCGATCCTGCGCCGTTTCGAGATCGAGAACGACGGTGAGGGTGTGACCGTCACCGGGACGCTTCCTTCGAGCTTCGTGCGCAAGATGACGGAGCGGCGCCAGGCCAGGCGGTAAGACTCTTCCCCTGCTTGTCATTTCGGGCTCTCTTCTCCCCTTTGTCATTCCGAGGCCCGAAGGGTCGAGGAATCTGGGGCCCGGATCCCTCGCTTCGCTCGGGATGACAGGGAAGCTAAGATGCCGGCGGTGTCCCCGCCGGCCTTTTCTCTCGATCCCGAAGTCGCGCGGCTCGTCGAGCAGAAGCGCCTCGCTGATCTCGAGGACCTCTGGACGCG
>JBKJVY010000268.1:0-6734 GCA_046717185.1 Thermoanaerobaculia bacterium | reverse complement strand
TCGCGGGTGAGGAGCTCCGCCGGAATGACGGGGCGGATGATCTCCTCGATGACCGCCTCTTTGAGGTCGTGGTGCTTGATCGCTTCGGCGTGCTGGGTCGAGACGACGACGGTTTCGACTCTCACGGGGCGGCCTCCGTCGTACTCGACGGTGACCTGCGACTTCCCGTCGGGCCGGAGGAACTCGAGCTCCCCTTTCCGCCGCGCCTCGGAAAGGCGCCGGACGAGCCCGTGGGCGAGCGTCAGCGGGAGCGGCATGTAGTGCTCGGTTTCCCGTACGGCGAAACCGAACATCATGCCCTGGTCCCCGGCCCCGCCCGTATCGACGCCGCGGGCGATGTCACCCGACTGCGGGTCGATCGAGGAGATGACAGCGCAGGTCTCGTAGTCAAATCCGAACTTGGCGCGCGTATAGCCGATCTCCTTGATCGTCTGACGGACAATGGACGGCAGGTCCACGTACGTCTTCGTGGAGATCTCACCGGCGATGAAGGCGAGCCCCGTCGTGACGAGCGTCTCGCACGCGACCCGCCCGAGCGGGTCCTCGCGCATCACCGCGTCCAGCACCGCGTCGGAGATCTGGTCGGCGATCTTGTCGGGGTGCCCTTCGGTGACGGACTCCGACGTGAAAAAGTGCCTTCCGTTGTTGAGCATCAACGCACTCCTTGCCGAAAATAAGGGGCGGACGAAACGGCGCAGCCTACCATTCCCGTCCCGGCCGGGGCAAACGGTTACCGCTGCGGCGCCTCGAAAAACCAGAACACGTTGCGGCCGTACGCCCTTCGTCCGGCCGGCGTGACGCCGGGCAGAGTCGGAGGCCGATCGCCCGAATCCGTTTGAACGATCAGCCTCCCCCCGGGCGCGAGCAGGGCAACGACCGAGCGGGAGAGCGCCGTCTCCCCGAGGGCGTAGGGAGGGTCCGCGAAGACGACGTCGAATCTCTCGCCCCGGCGCGCGAGCGATGCCGCCGCCTGTCCCGCGTCCTCCTCGACGACGAGGGCCTCGCCGCCCGCGGCGCCGAGCCGCGCGAGGTTGGCGCTGACGTCGCTCGCGTCTTTTTCGACGAAGACGGCCCGGACCGCGCCTCGCGAGAGAGCCTCGAGACCGACGGCGCCGCTCCCTGCGAAGAGGTCGAGCACGCGGCTGCCCGGGATCGCTCCCTGCAGGATGTCGAAGAGCGCCTCGCGCGCGCGCCCGGACGTCGGCCGCGCACCCGCCGGAACATCGAGCCGTCTCCCCTTCCAACGCCCGGCCAGGATCCGAATCGAAGAACGCTGCGAAGGAGCGCCGCGCTTTCTTCCCGCTGACAGCTGAGAGCTGACAGCTGACAGCTTCCTACTCACTCCGGCGGTGAGAACTGGAACCGCAATTGCTCGATCGGGACGAACTGCGAGTAGGGCTCGGAGACGCCCGCGATCTCGACGATGCCCTTCTCCGTCTCGAGCCGCACGACCCGGAAGATCGCTCCGTCGAACCGCTTCAGCTTCGTTCCCGGAGGCAGCACGTCCGCGGTAAAGCGCGACGCGGGCGCGAGCGGGTTCGTGAAGATCGTCTTCAGGCCTTCGAGCGCGGACCGCAGGGCGGCGGCGTCCGCGGAAAGCGCGGAGAGATCGTCGTATCGAACGCGCTTGCGCGTGTCGTCGTCGCGCACGAGGGTGACGGATGCCTGCGCGGCGAACTCGCCGGTCAAGCCGGTCCGCAGGTCGTCCGGGATTTCCCAGAGTTCGCGGCGAGCGAAGTATGAACAGTAGAAGTCGAGCTCCTCCGGAGCGAGAGTCTTTCGGCGGACCTCCTCTTTCCCTCCCGCCACGGTCTTCCAGACGACCGTGCGGTCGGTGAAGAGGGTCACACGCTCGTATCCCTCCCGCGACTGGCGGACCCACTCGAGGCAGAACGATGGCCTGTTCGCCCCGGCCCTGGCCTCGGGGACGGGTCCCGCGAGCGCCACGGCGAGAAGAAGAAGCGCACTCAACCTCGTACCGCCTTCAATGCGAACGCCAGTTCCTCTTCCGCAGAGATCGCGCCGTCGCGTCGCGCGGCGAGTGTCCGGGCGAGCGCGCGTCCGACCGCCGGTCCGGGGGGAACTCCGGCGGCGATCAGGTCCGCGCCGCCGATCGTGAGACGGAATCCGGAGGCCTCCCACGCAGCGAGGATCTCGCACCTCGAACCGTGGGGAGCCGTCGCCGCCGCGGCGAGAACCGTGTCCTCGTCGAGGCCGGAAACGATTTGCGCCAGTGCGCCCGGCCACCCTCGCGAGGCCGCGTCCAGGCTCCGCCACGCGGCGGTCCAGGCGAAGACCCGCTCCCGCGACTCGCGGGGCAGGTTCAATCGCGCCGCGATCGTCCGCGCGGCCGCCTCGGAGGAGTTGCCCATCCAGGAGAGAAGGTACACGAGCCAGGACGCGCGGCGTCCGGATTCCTTCGCCAGACGCTCCGCGTCGCGAAGGCGCCGGCCCGCCGGTGCGTCGTAGCGGAGCGAGGGATGGACGGCCCGGGACAGGCCGAGGCGGGCGAGCTCGCGGGCCGCCGCGGCCCGGCCCGGCTCGGAAAAGAGAACAGCGATCTCCCGGCGGAGCCGGTCCGCCGAGATCGTGTCGATCGCGCCCTCCCGCGCGGCCGCCCGGATCCGGGCGCGCGTCCCCCGCTCGATTCGAAACCCGAGACGGTTTGCGTAGCGTACGGCCCGAATGGCGCGCGTGGGGTCGTCGGAGAAGGAGCGCGAGTGCAGAGCGCGGACAAGGGACCGCCGGAGGTCCTCGCGTCCGCCGTACGGGTCGATGAGAGCGGGAGCTCTCGCCTGGCTGATCTCGGCGGCCATCGCGTTGACTGTGAAGTCCCGGCGCGCAAGATCGTCGGCGAGGGAACCGGGACGGACGCGCGGCAGCGCGCCGGGCCGCTCGTACTCCTCCGACCGGGCCGTCGCGACGTCGAGTCGCGCACCGTCCGGAAGCTCGACCGTCGCCGTCCCGAAGCGTCGGTGGACCTTCGCCCGGCCGCCGAGATCGAGCGCGAGACGCTCTGCGAACGCGGCTGCGTCGGCCGGCACGACGAGGTCCACGTCGACCACCGGCCGACCGAGGAGAAGGTCGCGGACCGCGCCTCCCACCAGATAGAGAGGCGTTCCGAGCTTCCGGGCCATCTCCCGGGCTCGGGCGACTCGCCGACCAACGTCGGGGGCGAGCCGTTCCAGGCTCAGCCGGCGCACAGCCCGGCCCAGACCCACCCTGACCATCTTTCAGAAACTGAAGCGGACCGAGTCTTCGCCGGTGAGCGCGCGCAACTCCCCCGTCAGCCGCGGCGAGGGGTTCACCCGGATCGAGTCGGCCGCTTTCAGTTTCACCTCGAAGGCTCCAGGCCGCACGAGACGGAGAGCGAGCGGCGTCGTTCCCGCGTGGAGCCGGAGGAGATCCTTCAACCTCCCCATCAGCGTCTCGTCGGCGAGCGTGAGGTTGATCCGGATCTCCATCTCCCGGGCGAGCCGCTCGCTGATTCCCTCGAGCGGCGTTATGTCCTGGATGGTCAGTTCGAGCGACCCGCCCGACTCCCGCACGAGGGCCGTCGCAACCACGGGCAGGTCGGCGCGGATCCAGGACGCGATCTTCTCGTAGAGGCTCGCGAAAATGCACACGGGCACGCCGCCCCCCGTGTCTTCGAGGGTCGCCTTGAGCATTGTCTTCCCCTCGTTCACGCCTTTCTTGATCTTCTGCTTCTTGACGTGGACGAGGACCCCCGCGATGCGGACGGTCTGGTCGACCCGCGACGACAGGTCCGGAACGCGCGCGTCCGTGAACTTCTCGATCTCCTCAGCGAATCGCGTCAGCGGATGGCCCGTGACGTAGAACCCGAGGACTTCCTTTTCCCGGCGCAGCTTCTCCTCGAGCGACCACTCCGGCCGCTCGGTGAAAGCGTCCGCTCGGTTCTCCGCCTCGGAGCCCGCTCCCGCGAAGAGGTTCGACTGGCCCAGCTCCACCTCTTCCCGCCGCTGGGCGGCGAGGGAGACGACCTTTTCCGCGGCGGCTTCCAGCGTGGCCCGGTTCTTGCCGAGGGAGTCGAGCGCGCCAGCCGCGATGAGCGCGTCCAGCGTCCGCTTGTTGACGAGGCGCGGGTCGAGCCGGTTCGCGAGGTCCGTGAAGGAATCGAAGGCGCGCTCCCGCCGCTCGGCGATGATCGACTCGGCCGCCTGGTCCCCGACGCCCTTGATCGCCGCGAGGCCGAAACGGATCGAGGAGCCGACGGCCGCGAAGTTCTTCCGCGACTCGTTGATGTCGGGCCGGAGGACCGGGATCCCCATCTCGGTGCAGTCCCCGATCACCTTGACGATGCCGTCGGTCGAGCCGATCTCCGCCGAGAGCGCGGCGGCGAGGAAGTCCACCGGGTAGTGCGCCTTCAGGTAAGCCGTCTTATAGGCGACGAGCGCGTAGGCGACCGCATGCGACTTATTGAAGCCGTACCGCGCGAAGGGCTCGATGAGCGACCACAGGTTCTGAGCCTTCTTCGTCGGGGTCCCGTGCTCCACGGCGCGGGCGATGAACTTCTCCCCCTCGGCCATCATGATCTCGCGCTGCTTCTTGCCGATCGCCTTGCGGAGGAGGTCGGCCTCGGCGAGCGAGTACCCCGCGACGCGCGAGGCGATCCGCATGACCTGCTCCTGGTAGACGAGGATCCCGAGCGTCTCCTCGAGAATGTCCTCGATCTCCGGCAGCGGGTAGCTCACCTTGCTCGTCCCTCCGCGGCGGCGCACGTACTCCTCGACGGTCCCGGCGTCGAGAGCCCCCGGCCGGTAGAGCGCGTTCAGCGCGGCGAGGTCCGAGAACACCTTGGGCCGGGCGCGACGCAGGAGGTCCCGCATTCCCGAGGAGTCGAACTGGAATACGCAGGCGGTCCGGCCGGAGCGGAAAAGCTCGTAGGTCTTCTCGTCGTCGAGCGGCACGTGCTCGAGGTCTACGACGTCCCCCGTACGTTCGCGGATCCCCTCAACCGCTGCGTCCATGATGTCGAGCGTGATGAGCCCGAGGAAGTCGATCTTCAAGAGGCCCATCTTCTCGACGGCGTTCATGTCGAACTGCGTCGTGACGTCGCCCGTGTTGGTGCGGTAGAGAGGAAGGTACTCGGTGATCGGGCGGGGTGCAATCACCACACCGGCCGCGTGCATCCCCGCGTGCCGCGAGAGACCTTCCAGCCTCTCCGCGATCTTTACGACCTTCTGGATCGACTCGTCCGCCGCCATGGCCTCCCGAAGAAGCGGCGCCTCCTTGAGCGCCCGCTCGAAGTTGACGTCCACACCATCCGGGATGAGCTTCGCGATCCGATCGCCGAGCGCGACGGGGAGCGAGAGCACGCGCGCGACGTCGCGAACCGCGAGCTTCGGCTTCAACTGCGAGAAAGTCACGATCTGGGCGACGTTTCCGCGCCCGTACTTGCGGGTGACGTACTCGATAACCTCGCCGCGCCTCGCCTGACAGAAGTCGATGTCGATGTCGGGCATCGAGATCCGCTCCGGGTTCAGGAACCGCTCGAAGAGAAGGTCGTAGCGGAGCGGATCGATCTCGGTGATCGAGAGCGACCAGGCGACGATGGAGCCGGCGGCGCTCCCTCGTCCCGGCCCGACGGAGATCCCCCTCTCCCGCGCGTAGCGGATGAAGTCCGACACGATGAGGAAATAGGAGGGAAACCCCATCTTCTCGATGACGCCGATCTCGTACTCGAGCCGCTCCCGGTACTTCTCCGGCGGGTTCGGAATCCGGCCCGCGCGGAAGAACGGCTCCATCGCCGCGAGCCGCCGCTCGAGACCTTCCCGGGCGAGCTCCTCGAAGTAACCGGCGGGCGTTTTCCCCTCCGGCGCCGTGAACGTCGGCAGGTGCAGGCTCTCGGTGTCGAACGTCACCGCGCAGCGCTCCGCGAGCGCCACCGTGTTCGTGAGCGAGGCCTCCGACCAGGGAAGGAACCTCTCCCGCATCTCTTGCGCACTCTTCACGTAGAACTCGTCGTTGTAGAAGCGCATCCGGCGCTCGTCCTCGAGCGTCTTGCCCATGCCGATGCAGAGGAGGACCTCGTGTGCGAACGCGTCGTCGCGCCGCAGGTAGTGACTGTCGTTCGTCGCCACCATCTCCGCGCCGGTGTTGGTGGCGAGCCGCACGAGCTCCGGGAGGATCTCCGTCTGCTTCGGCAGCCCGTGGTCCATCAGTTCGATGAAGAAGTTGTCCTTTCCGAAGATCTCCTGGTACTCGAGGACCGCCCGACGAGCCGCCTGCGGGTTGCCGCGGGAGAGCGCACCCGCGACCTCTCCCTTCAAACACCCGGAAAGGGCGACGAGACCCTCCGCGTGCTCGGTGAGGAGTGCCTTGTCCATGCGCGGACGGTGATAGAAGCCGGTCAGATAAGCCTCCGAGACGAGCTTCACGAGGTTCCGGTAGCCGGCCTGCGTCGCGGCGAGGATGGTCAGGTGATGAGCGTATCCCTCCCCCGACTCACTCGACGCGGGCGCCTCCTTATCGCGTCGATCTCCCGGCGCGATGTACGCCTCTACGCCGAGGATCGGCCGGACGCCGTTCTTCAAAGCCTCGTGGTAGAAGGCGAACGCGCCGAACATATTGCCGTGGTCGGTGACCGCGACCGCCGGCATCTCGAGCTCGCGGATCCGCCGGCAGAGCTCCCCGATGCGGTTCGCTCCGTCCAGAAGTGAGTACTGAGTGTGAAGGTGGAGGTGGACGAAATCGGCCGGCACTTTTAGATTCTA
>JBKJVY010000267.1:0-19464 GCA_046717185.1 Thermoanaerobaculia bacterium | reverse complement strand
AGGAAGCATCGCGCCACGCTTCTCCCGATCGGATAGAGGTCGGGATCTCGCCGGTCGCAGGGCTCGAACCGCTCCGGGCATCGGCCTGCGAAAGCACAACTTCCGGCAACGCGGGAAGCGAGGTCGGGAACCGCCCCGGGGATGGGGCGGAAGGGCCGCGCCTCTCCCCCCGCCCCTCTCGAAAGCCGCGGCAGCGACGCGAGGAGCCCGCGGCTGTACGGGTGGCTCGGCGCGAGAAAGAAATCCCGCGTCCGCGCTTCCTCCACAACCCGACCCGCATAGAGGACCATGAGTCGCCCGGCATGACGCGCCACGACTCCGAGGTCGTGGCTGATGAGCAGAAGGGCGAGACCCCGCTCGACGCGGAGACGGTCGAGAAGCTCGAGGACCTGGGCCGCGACTGTGGCGTCCAGCGCCGACGTCGGCTCGTCCGCGACGAGCACGGTCGGATCGGAAGCGAGCGCGATCGCGAGGAAGGCGCGCTGCTTCATTCCTCCGGAAAGGCGGTGAGGATATTCCTCCATCCCCCGCTTCGGGTCGGGGAATCCGACTTCCTCGAGGCGCTCGAGCGCGAGAGCGCGGGAGGCTCGGCTCCCCACACTGCGGTGAGCGAGGATCGCTTCGCGGATCTGCGCCCCGACGGTCACGACCGGATCGAAAGCGGCGCCCGGCTCCTGGAAAACGAGCCCGATCTCGCGGCCCCGCACACGCCGCCAGTCGGATTCCCGCGCGCCGGCGAGCTCGCGGCCCGCCAGCCGGATCGACCCGGCGACGCGCGATCCCTCTGGCGACAGCCCGAGGAGGGCGCGGGCCATCAGCGTCTTCCCGCAACCGCTCTCTCCGACGACCGCGAGCGACTCGCCCGAAGCGAGAGTGAAGCTCACCCCGTCGACGGCGGGAGCGAACCTTCCGCCGACCGGCACCTCGACACGAAGGTCCCGCACGTTGAGGACGGGGGCCCGGGGGGGCTCGGGTAAGAGGACTTCGGGCTCGGGGCTCGAGCTCAGTGGACCGACTCGCGCGAATTCTTCCTCGCTTCCTCGAGGTGTCGGACGCGCTCGACGACGTCACGGTAGTTCGTGTTGATCCCGTACACCTCGAGGAAGGTCGTGTACGCGAGGTTCACGTCGCCGGTGTCCTGATACACGCTGCCGAGGTCGTACAGAAGACCCGCGGTGTCGGACTCGCGGATGCCGGGGGTCGAGAGGCCCTTGCCGTACCACTTGATCGCGAGCTGCGGCATTCCCTTCTCAAGGAAGCAGAGGCCGAGGAGGCTGCAGCACTCCACGGTGAGCGCGGGCGCCTTGCTCGCGAGCTGGAACTCACCGATCGCCTCATCGAGCAGACCCATCTCCTTGTACGCGATCCCGAGGTTGTAGTGGGTCTCGTAGTCCTCCGCGGAAAGCTGCTGCTCGACGCCCTTGCGGAACTCACGGAAGATGTCCTGGAGGGAAGCCTCGTCCTGTGTTTCGCCGAGCATCGGTGCCGCGGGGGGCGCCGCCTCGTCGGACAGCTCCTTTTCGAGCTCCTCGGCGAGGTTGAAGAACTGCTGCTCGTCGGCGAAGAGGTTCTCGTCGTCCACCGCCGGGGCCCGCGCGGGCGCCGGGGTTCGCGGCGTCTCCGCGGCTGCGCGCTGCATTTTTTCCTCGATCAGCGAGCCGAGCTCCGGGGCAAGGACTCCGAAGCCGGTGTCTCCCGCGCCGTGGGGGGTCAGGCGGAGACCGGGAGGCGGTGGCTCGGCGCGCACAGGCTCGCCGGGCGCGCCCCCCTCCCCGAGCGGATCGAATGCCGGCGTCCCGCGCGCGGGCTCGGGAGCGGCCGCGATTTCGATCTCGAACTCGTCGAACTCGATGGGCGCAATCGAAGGAGTCGCGGGCTGGCGAGGTGCGGACCCGGTGGGTCGACCGTCGGACGTCAAGCCGAACCGCGCGGAGAGCGCAACCGCCATCCCCCCGTTGCCCTGGGCGCGATAGACGCTTGCAAGCTCGGCCGCTTCGCGCGGCGCAGCCGGGTTCCCGAGCTCGACCAGGAGCTCGAGGAGCCGCTCTCGCGCTGCGAGGAGCTCCGGTTGCTGCTTCACGAGCGCCCGAAGTCGCTCGATTGCGCGGTCCTTCAACCCGTAACGAGAAAGCACTTCGGCTTCCTGATAGGCGGCCAGCGCGCCGTCGGCGGGAACCCCTTCCCTCGAGGAAGGCGGCGCGGCCGGCTCCTCGGGCGGCGCGATCGCTCCCAGTCGCGCGGCGGCTCCCGCGTGCTGGGGGTCGGCGGAGAGAGCCCGTCGGTAGTGCTCTGCCGCTGCCACCGGATCGCCACGATCCTCCGCCTGCCGGCCGAGGGCGAAACGCATCGCGGCCGACTGGTCGGCATCACCCTCTCCCTCCCGGATCTCCGCCATCGCCTCGAGGGCGCGGGGGTGGGCCGGGAACGCCTCGAGAACCGGACGCAGAAGAGCGGCCGCGCGTTCGAAGTCGCCGGACTTCGCGGCCTGATCGACGACCGGCCGGATCGCCGCGACCGCGTCGTCCGGCGCGCCGGCATCGAGGCGTAGCCGCGAGAGCAGGGTCCGGGCGGCCTCATGGCCGGTTTCGAGCCCGACCGCGTCCTCGGCGGCCGCCGTGGCGGCGGCTCGATCACCGCGGCCGAGTTCCGCCTCCGCCAGCAGGAGGCGGGCTTCCGCCGTACTCGGAGCGAGGCCCAGCTCCGTCACGGCAGCTTCGATTTCGTTGGAGGCGAGAAGCGAGCCGACCATCTGGATCCGCGCGCCGTGGTCGTTCGGATCGAGGTCGAGCGCCTTTCGAAAGAACGCGACGGCGTCGCCGTGAGCTCCGCGGCGCTGGAGCATCCCCGCTATCGCGTCGTAGCGGGCTACGGCTTCGCCGACCTGGCCGGCGACCCGATGCAGGTCCGCCAGCCGCGACTGGACCTTCAGGTCCGTCGGTTCGAGCGCGGCGAGCTTCCCGTAGGCGCCGATCGCCCCCGGAAGGTCGTTGCGTTTGAGGGACTGCTCGGCGAGAGTCTGGTAGTGGCTCCGGGCGTCCTGGGTCAGCCCCTGTCTCGAATAGAGCTCCGCCAGCCGCTCGTAAATGTCCAGCCGGGTGGGGTCGATCTTGTTGATTTTCTTGTAGATCGCGATCGCCTTCAGGAAGAACCCGTCGGCCGAGAACGTCTCCGCGATCCGAGAGAAGTGGACAATGCCGTCGGCCGGGCGCCCCATGCGGACGCACAGGTCGCCCGCCTTGTTCAAAGCAAACGAGTCGCTCGGGCTCTCCTCGAGGAGGCGCAGGTAATCTTTGAGCGCCTGGTCGAGCCTTCCCCGCGACAGGTGCTTTTCGGCAGACTGAATGATCCGGTCGCGCGCACCCGACATCGCCGCGGAGATTTTAGCGCGGATTACCGGCGGACACCCGGCGCGACGACGGCGGAGCGCCGCTACCCGCGACGACGCCGTGGTAGCTCAGGCGGTGCTCGGGACACGGGCCGTTGACAGACAGGGCCTGCCAGTGCTCCGGCGTTCCATATCCCTTGTGTTGCTCGAAGCCGTACGCCGGAAAGCGGCGGCCGAGATCTCTCACCATCCGGTCGCGCTCGACCTTCGCGACGATCGAGGCCGCTGCGACGGACGTACAGAGAGCGTCGCCGTGCACAATCGGAAGCTGCGGAAGCCGTACACCGGGCACCGAGACCGCGTCGAGAAGCACCGCGTCCGGCGCCGGGTCGAGCGCCGCGATCGCTATCCGCATCGCCGCAAGGCTGGCCCGCAGGATGTCTCTCAGGTCGATCTCGGCCGCACTCACGACCCCCACGCCGACGGCGATCGCGTGCTCGCGAATGGCACGGGCGAGCCGCTCGCGGCAGTCCGCGTCGAGGCGTTTGGAGTCGTCGACGCCCATGAGCACGCAGCCCGGAGGCAGGATGACGGCCGCGGCGACCACGGGACCCGCCAGCGCGCCGCGCCCCGCCTCATCGACGCCCGCGACCAGACGATAGCCACGGCGCTGCAGCTCCCGCTCGACGCGATCGAGCTCTCGAAGCCTGCCGAGTTCCGCGAAGAGAGCGGTAAGGAGGTCCCGCTTCATCTCCGCGCATTGTGCCAGCTTGTCTGGCCGTCGTCACTCCGGCGAGGTCTACGGCTGTTCGGTTCGCCGCTCCCCGATCCGCGCCGCCTTGCCCTTGCGCTCGCGGAGGTAGTAGAGCTTCGCGCGGCGAACGGCGCCCCTGCGGTCGACCTCGATTTTGTCGATCACGGGGGAGTGCAACGGAAAGATTCTCTCGACGCCGATCCCGCTCGAGATCTTTCGGACGGTGAAGGTCTCGCGGACGCCGCCGGCCCGCCGCGCGATGACTACGCCGGCAAAAACCTGGATGCGCTCCTTCTCACCCTCTCGAACCTTTACGTGCACGCGGACCGAGTCTCCGGGGGAGAAGTCGGGCGTGCCCTTGCGCAGGGAGGACTTCTCCACGTCCAGCAGGATGTCGCTCATACGGACCCTCTCTCGAAGCCGGGAATGCCACCCGGGAGGCTCACGCTCGATTGAGCGGAAAACACAGGATTATACAAAAACCGTCGCCCCCTGTCAGCCCGGCACGCGAGACCCGACGACCAGAAACTTTGCAGAATGTGTCAGGTGAAGACCTGACCCCATTTCTACTCCTCCCCTTCCCCCGGCTCCTCGGGGCGCCTTTCGAGCAGGTCCGGCCGACGCTCGCGGGTTCGCTCGATCGCCCGGGCGCGCCGCCAGCGCCGGATCCGGGCGTGGTCTCCGGACACGAGCGTGTCGGGGACGACGAGACCCCGGAAGTCGCGGGGACGGGTGTAGTGGGGGTAGTCGAGGCGCTCGCGCGCAAACGACTCCTCTTCGAGCGACTCCGCGCTGCCGACGACGCCGGGGACGAGACGAGAAACCGCCTCCGTCACTGCCAGCGCCGCCGCCTCGCCACCCGGCAGGACGAAATCGCCAAGAGAGACTTCCTCGTCGAACAGGCCAAGCATTCTCGCCCGCTCATCGATCCCCTCGTAACGGCCGCAAACGAGGAGGATCCGATCGCGCGCAGCGAGGACCTCCACGGCGCGCTGCGCGAGCGGCACCCCGTCCGGAGTCAGCAGCACGGTCCAGGCTCGCGGCTGCCCTTCCGCCTCCCGCCGGGCCTCGATCGCGGCGGCGAGAACCGGCGCCATCATCACCATGCCCGCGCCCCCCCCGTAAGGCTCGTCGTCCACCTTGCGATGACGCCCCTCCGCGAACGAGCGGAGGTCGGTCACGGTCATGCCGATGACGCCCGACTCGATGGCCTTCCCGAGGAGACTCTCCGCGAACGGCGTCCGGAAGTACTCCGGAAAGAGGGTGAGGATCTCGATGTCCATGGCTACGGTTTCTCTCGAGGCACGCTCGCCCGTGTCAGAGCTCGAGCAGACCGTCGGGCGGATCGAGGACGATCCGGCGCCCGGTCCGATCGACGGATGTGACGATCGGGCGAACGAACGGTATGGGCACGGGATCCGAGCCGCCGGCGTCGACGAGAAGCAGCGGAGTACCCGCCGTGCGCTCGATCGAAACGGCTCGGCCGAGCGCGCGCCCCTCGGCGTCCTCGACGCTCCATCCTTCGACTTCGTGGGCGTAGTAGAAGTCCGCCGGGACGGGCGTCGCCTGCTCTTCGGGAATCCAGAGGTCGCCGCCCGCCAAAGACCGCGCGCCCTCCCCGTCGGCGAAGCCGTTGAAGAGGATGAGGAGGCGATCCGCGTGCGGGCGAACCGTCGCGATGACGAGGGACCGCTCCTCCCCTTGCCGCGTCCACGCGAACGTCGCGCCGGAGACGAATCGCTCGGGGAAGTCGGTGACCGGCTCGACGGAGACTTCGCCAGCGATCCCGTGCGGGCGACGCACGATTCCCACGAGGAGCATCGAGCGGGAGCCGGCGACTTCGGCTTCGAGCTCCCGGCTTCCGGCTACCGGCTCCCGGTTTTTCAGTCCCGGACCCGGACGACCACTTTCTTGCCGCGGGCGGCGGCGGCCGCACCGACGAACGCGCGCAACGCCCTCACGGTCCGGCCGTCCCGCCCGATGAGGCGTCCCCGCTCCGGCTCGGGCACCGATATCTCGTAGACCGTCGTGTGGCCGTCGGCGGACTCCGTGACCTGAGTCTCTTCCGGCCGTTCCGACAGCCGCCGAACGATGGTCTCGATCAGCCGGCGCATCGTGCGAAAGCCGTTAGCTCGGAGAAGCCGGGAGCCCGGAACAAACAGATCACGAGGCCTGCACCGCCGGCTCCTTCTGGTCCAGGAGCGACTGGACGGTGGGCGAGACGGTCGCTCCCCTTCCGATCCAGAAGCGCGCGCGCTCCCGATCGAAGGAAATGATCGTCGGCTCGCGCATCGGGTCATACGCGCCCAGTTCCTCGAGGACTTCCGCGCGCGCGGTCGAGCGCGAGTCGGAGACCACAATGCGGTAGTGGGGACGGTTGCGGGCCCCCATCCGGCGCAGTCGGATTTTCAGCATTCGTTCATTCCTTTCCAGGCTCCGGGCGGGGTAGGAAGTCCGCGCTTCCCACTCCCGATCGCCCGGGGCAAACCACCGAAGCGGGCTGCATTGTATCGCGCCGGACGACCCGGGGCGCCAAGCCCCGCCGGCCCGGTCAGCCGCGGGGCGCGGGCAGCGGAAGGCGGGAGAGGTCCAGACCCCGCGCCCCCTTTTTCGCGGTCTTTAAGAGCTTGCGCATCTGCTGGTACTGCTTGACGAGCCGGTTGATCTCCGCGACCGTCGTGCCCGACCCCCCGGCGATGCGCTTTTTGCGGCTCCCGTTCAGAACCTGCGGATAGCGGCGTTCTTCCGGCGTCATCGAGTCGATGATGGCGGACACCCGAACGAGCGCCTTCTCGTCCACGGCGCCCGGCGAGGAGAGGCCGCGAACGGCGCCTCCCCGCGGCAACAGGTCGAGCAGCCCCGACATCGGCCCCATCTTCTTCATCGATCGGAGCTGGTCCGCGAGGTCCTCGAGCGTGAACTCGCCCGACGCCGCGCGGTCCGCCATCTTGCCGGCTGCGGTCACGTCCACCTGGGCTTCGACCTTCTCGATGAGGGTAAGCACGTCGCCGAGCCCGAGGATTCGGGAGGCCATGCGGTCGGGGTGGAAGGGCTCGAAGTCTTCCGGCTTTTCCCCGACGCCCACGAACTTGATCGGCCAGCCGACGGTCGTCACGACCGAAAGGGCCGCTCCGCCGCGGGCATCGCCGTCCGCCTTCGTGAAGACGATCCCGGTCAGCGGGAGCGCCGCCGCGAAGCCCGCCGCCGAGCGCACCGCGTCCTGACCGGTCATCGCGTCCGCGACGAAGAGGATCTCTCCCGGCGAGACGGCCTCGGTCACGGCACGGACCTCGTTCATCAGATCCTCGTCGAGGTGCAGTCGTCCGGCGGTGTCGAGAATGACCGTGTCTCTCCCGGTCAACCGCGCTTCGGTGACGCCTTCGCGCGCAACTTCGACCGCGTCGCGGCGATCACCGGGATCGAAGACCGGAACTCCGATCTGGCGCCCGAGCGTCTTCAACTGCGAGACCGCGGCGGGGCGCGAGAGGTCCGCCGCGACCAGGAGCGGGTATCGCCCCCGTCCTTTCAGGTGGAGCGCGAGCTTCGCCGCCGACGTCGTCTTGCCCGAGCCCTGAAGCCCGACCATCACGATGACGGCGGGGCGCCCGTCGAGGAGAAGGTCCGACTTCTGGCCCCCGAGCAGCGCGACGAGCTCGTCCCGGACGACGCGCGTAACCTCCTGCGCGGGTGAGAGCTTCTGCAGCACTTTGGCGCCAACGGCCTTCTCCCGCACCCGGGCGATGAACTCCCGGACCACCGGGAGCGCGACGTCGGCTTCGAGCAGCGAGAGCCGGATCTGTCGGAGGGCGGAGTCGAGGTGGTATTCGGTCAGGTGCCCCTCTCCCCGGAGCTCCTTGAAGACCCCTTGGATTCGATCTCCCAGCGCTTCGAACAAGTCCTGTCCCCCGAATCGGCGCAGGATATCGTGACGGTTGCCGGCGCCGCGGCGAGTCGGATTCGGTCCGCCTTGACAGGCCCTTCCGTTGCGATATCATTCGCACGCTTTTCCCGCTAATTGATGGGCCCCGCAGAGTAAGTTTGCTCGTAAACGAGAAGGAGAGAGGGAGATGAAGAAGTTCCTGACCCTGGTCATTGCAGCTGTGCTCGGGACGGTTCTCCTCACGGGATGCACCAAGAAGGAGGAGACCACCACCATCGAGACGACGACCACCGAAGCGCCGGCCGTGGTCGAGGAAACCACCACCACCATGACGACCGAGACCACCATGATGGAAACCCCGGGAGCCACGATGACGACGGAGACCACGACGACGACCACGATGACCGTCACCCCGTAGTCATTTCGTCCTGTCGAGAACGAAGGCCCCCGGATCGGGGGCCTTTTCCTTTGCAAGTCACTCGCTATTCGCCTTAGCCGTCCTCTTTCCCGCTACACTGCCTGTGGGTGCTGCCGCTCTGGGGAGAAGCTCTCCTCGCCTTCGTCGCCGTCGCCGCCGGTGTCCTCGTCTGGCGCTCACGCGTCCGCGAGCGGACGCTCGGCGAGCGCCTCGCGGCCCGTGAGCGCGGTGGGCACTTCCTCGGCGAGTCTCCCGAGCCGGGAGAGATCCTGAAGCACGCTTACAGCGCGGCCGTCGATATCCTCCCGGTCACCCGTTTCGACCTCTACCGGATCGGGCCGGACGGGAGAGTCGAGGAGGTGTGGACACTCGCCCGCGGCGAGTCGGGGTCCCTCGAGCCGGTCCTCGACCCCGCGAGCCCGTTCGTCGACCAGCCCATCGACACGCGCCGGCTCCGCGATCTCTCCGCCACGGAGACCGACCGGTCCTTCGCGCCTCGCGACCTCCTCGCCGGTGGGCGCGTCCAGCGGCTGCGGCTGCCGCTCTATTCGGGAGACCGCCTCGTCGCCCACCTCGATCTCGAGAGCTCCCTGCCCATCGGCGAGGAGGCGAAGAGCGAGGTGCGCGCGCTACTCGGCCCGCTGACCTCGTCGCTCCACGCCTCCCGGAACTGGCGGGTCGCCGTCACGGACGAGCTCTCCGGCCTCGCATCGCGCCGGTACTTCGAGGCCCGCCTTGCCGAAGAGTGGGCGAGGCGGGACCGTTACGAGACGCCCCTCACGGTCGCCTGCTTCGACCTCGACCGGTTCAAGTCGGTCAACGACACGCGGGGACACGCCGCGGGGGACCTCGTCATCCGCCGGTTCGGGGAGATCGTCCAGGCGGCGGTCCGCGCGAGCGACCTCGCCTGCCGCTTCGGCGGTGAGGAGTTCGCGGTCCTCCTGCCGAATACTGCCGCGTCCTCGGCGCGAGCCGTCGCCGAGCGCATTCGCCGGGCGCTCGAGCGCGCCCGGTTCGAAGTCGACGGCACGGACTTCTGGGTGACGGTGTCGGCGGGCCTCGCCGACGCAGCGGGGGCGTCGGTGCTCGACCCGGGACAGCTTCTTGCCCGCGCCGACCGGGCGCTCTACGCGGCAAAAGCGAGCGGCCGCAACCGCGTGCGGGTCTGGACGGAGCGGCTCGACCGGGAGGGGAAAACGCCCCGGGGCGAGGTGCCACCGCTGCCGCCGGAGGGTTAGCCTAGCAGTGCATGAACGGGATACCGCAGAAATCGAGCGTCTCCTGGACGAGATGATCGCCGCCCAGCGCGAACGCCTGGCCGAGCTCGCGCGCCGGATCGCGCCCTCCCTCGGCCCGGATGACCTCCTCCAGCCGCACGACCATCCGGCCCTCGCCGGGAGCGCCGACTTCAACTTCGAGGACGGCGTCCTCGCTGGCTACCTCGCCCTCCGCGCCGCCCTTCGGGCGATCCGCCAGATGTAGTCGAGCGGGCTCGTCCGGCGCCGTCCGCCGAGACTGGCAACCGTCTCCGCGTGGACGCGGATCCAGCGTGCATCTTCGGGGCGAACGCCGATCTCGCCGAGAATCGATCCCGACTCGCGGGCCAGCCGCAGGAGATCCTCCCGGTCCACGTTCATGGCGGGGAAAGCCGCGCGGCCGACAGCAGCCGGTCGATGGTCGCGTCCCACGAGAGCTGTGACGCGCGAGCAAGGCCGCGCTGCCCCAGCGCCTGGAGCACGTCTTGCCGCTCCCACGCGAGCCGGAGCGCGGCCCCGAGCGCCTCGGGGCGCGGCGGCACGACGAATCCCGTCTCGCCGTCCGTCACGAACTCGAGCGGGCCTCCCGCGTCGTCCGTAGTCAGCACCGGTTTCCCGGAGAGAAAAGCCTCGAGGGGTACGTATCCGAGATCTTCGCCCTGCGGTGCAACGACGACGATCCTCGCCCCTGCGTACAGGTCCAGAAGTTCCTCTTCGGTCGCTTCGGGGATCCATCGGACGCGCGCGTCGAGGTCGAGCTCGCGCGATAGCCGCCGGAGCCTCTCCTCCTCCGGGCCGCGGCCGACGACGACGAGGCGCGCCGCGGGAGCGTGAGCGAGCGCGCGCAGCGGCAGGTCCGGCCGCTTCCAGCCGTCGAGTCGGCCGACCGTCAAGGCGTAGTCGCCGAAGGCTCCGGTTCGGTACCGGCCCACGAGCGGCGGGGGGTGGTAGAGCGGGTCGCTCGCGATCCCGTTGAACTTCCGCAGCCGCGCGGCGACCGTCTGTGAGTTCGCGAAAACCTTTCGCGCCTCGGAGAGACCGAGATTGTCGATCGCTGCAATCGTCTCGCGCGTCCGTCGATCCTCCCGCGACGCCGTGAAGTCGCTCCACGGAGTACCGAACTGGTCGTAGGCCTGGCGATACTGGTGGATGACCCACACGATCTTGTTCGGGTGGCGCACGGCGTAGCTCGGAAAGCGCGTCGCGATCACGGCGTCCACGGGCCGGCCCGCGATCTCCGTCACGTCGAGCGAGCGCCAGGCGAGCGCGCTGCGAACGAGGTCGAAGCGCTCACGCTCGATCAGCGGGAGCGTGACGAGGTCCGCCTCGATTCCCCTCCGGACGAGCTCCTCCGTCAGGCGGCGTACGTGCCGCTCGGCACCGCCGCCGGAGAACGGCGACTGCACCGCCGCAACGAGGACTCGCGGTGCTCTTCTCATGCGTCGGGCGTTGCGCGGAGGGAGGGGACGGTCCGGCGCGTCACGGCCGCGGCACGCGGCCGATCACGGCGTAGTCCTGCGGCCCGAAAAGGATCGCGTTCAGCCGCGCGTCGTTTTTCGAGCTCTCTTCGAGCCGCTCGGAAGGAGGAAAGGGAGAGAGGAATTCGACCCGCAGCTCGCGGAATCCCGCCGCGTCGCAGAGAAAGCGCAGGGCCTCCGGCGGCACGGGCCGGACGTGGGTCGGGTCGAGGTAGAAGGCGTTCATCGCCGCGAGCGAGTCGGTGTTCACGGTCTCGACGATCAAGACCCCGCCGGGGGCGATCGCCCGCCGCGCCTCCGCGAGGAACCGGAACGTCGCCGCGGACGGCCAGTGCTCCACGACCTGGAACGCGACGACGCCCCCGAGGCTCGCCGTCCGGACGCCCGCGAGCGCGTCGATCGCATCCCCCTCCCGGACGTCGAGCCCGAGAGCCCGGCAGGCCTCTGCCGCGATGGCGCTCGTCTCGACCCCGCGCGCGGGAATGCCCTCGTTTCGCAGAAGCGCGAGGAACTCCCCGCGGCCGCAACCGGCGTCGAAGACCGCCCCGGGCAGGTTCCACACGAACGGCAGGTAGAACCTCTGCTTGTCGGAGACGTCCGCGGAGGGACCCCGGAAGCGCTCCTCGAAGAGCGCGTAGACGCTCTCCGGCAGCGCCGGCTCCGACCGCGCCCCGCTCGCGACGGGCGTTCCCCTCGACGAAAGGGCTTCGAGGTACGCGATGCGCGTGTCCTGCGCGGAGTCGCGGCGGCGGGCCTCCTTCTCGGAGGCCTTTCGCCACCGGTTCAGGTCCTCGGTGAACTCCTCGAACCGCCTCTCGATCGAGCGGCGGTTGCGCTCCACCGCCGAGACGAGTCCGCCCGCGGCCTCGAGGGTGAGGGCGTTGAAGGACGTCTGGTCCCTCCAGAGAAACCTCAGCAGCCGAACGACCGCGGACTTGGCGCGCGACAACCGCGCGTCATCGGGGATCGCGGGGGTGACGTAAGCCTCGGCGCGCGCAAGCGGAACCCGCACGTGCTCGAGGTCCTTCGACGCCGGGTCGACCTCGGGCGACGGCGGGGGGGCTGGCGTCGCTTCCGCGACCGCGGCGCGGATCTCTCGCGCAAGCTCGACCGGCAGATCTTCTTCGCTCGCCATGCTGGTTCCGGCGATTATCCCCAAAAGGTCGAATCCGGGCGGCTTTCGCGGTGGCACCGTCAATGCAGTAGAGTCGGGCGGAAGTTCCGCCGGCCCGGCGGAAGAGGAGGACTCGCATGCAGAAACCCCTTTTGCTATTGCTGGCCGCCGCTCTTGCGGTCGGATGTGCTTCGAGCGGGCCGCCCGTCGCTCCCGCCATGGTCGCGGAGACCGAGGCCAAGGTCCGTCGGGCCGAGACCGCGGGCGCGGCCCAGCGCGCACCGGAGCTTCTGGCGAAAGCTCGCCGGGCGTGGGACGAAGCGCGCCTGGCTTCGTCGGGCGGCGACGGCGAGACCGCCCGCCGCCGGTTCGTGGAGGCCCAGGAATACGCCGAGGCGGCGGAAGCGAAAGCAAACGCCGAGAGGATGAAGAGCGACGCCGCCATGCTGCGGCAGCAGGCGGACGAGCTCGAAGCGAAAACCCGGCAACTGCGCGAGCAGTCCCGAAATCCGTGAGGGGTAACGAAATGCGAAACCACGCGAAACTTCTGCCGATCGCCCTCGTCCTCCTCGTCGTGGCCTGCTCGGCCGGTCCGCCTCCGCGCGAAATCGCCGAGGCACGCCTCGCCATCCAGGACGCGAAGAACGCGAACGGGGACCAGCTCGCGACACGCGACTACGATGCGGCGCTCGCGCACCTGAGAGTGGCGGAGAGCTCCTGGAACGACCGGCAAGATGCGCCGACCGCGATGCACTGGGCGCGCCTCGCCGAGGGAGAAGCGCGCCAGGCGCAGTACCGTGCGGAAGCCCGCACCGCGGAGGATGCCCTCCGCCGCGAGACCGAACGCAAGCGTCAGGGGGAGCTCTCCGTGCGCGACGCGGAGATCGCGGCTCTCCAGGCGCGGGCTCGGACGGACGCGGAGAAGCGCGCGGCGGAAGCCGAGGCGCGGGCGCTCGCGGAGCGGCGGGTCAACGAGGAGCGCCTCGCCGGCCAGGAAGCGGCTGCGCGCGAGCGGGAGCGGGCCCGGCTGGACCTCGAAGCCCGGCTGTCGGCGGAACGCGCCACGGCCGACCGGGACGCGGCGCAGCGATCGCAGGCCGACCGTGATCGCGCCGCGGCGGAGCTCGAGAGGACACGCGGAGAGCTCGAAGCGAGCCGGAAGGCGGCCGAAGACGCGCAGAAGGCGGCGGAGGCCGAGCGTCTGCGGCTCGAGGGCGAGCGCGACGCTCAGGCAAACCGCGCCGCGGAACTCGCCCGGCTGCAGGCCGAGCAGCAGAAGACGCAGGAGGAGCTTCGCCGGACGCTCGCCCAGCTCGCCTCGGTGCGCGAGGATGCGCGGGGTCTCATCGTCACCCTTCCGGGCAGCATCTATTTCGACGTGAACAAATCGGACGTGAAACCCGCGATGCGTGCGCGGTTGACCGAGATCGCGCGAGCGCTCGCAACCGTACCCGGACAAAAGGTTCTCATCGAGGGCCACACGGACTCCGACGGATCGGGCGAATACAACCTCCAGCTATCGCGGCTGCGCTCCGACTCCGTGCGCTCTGTCCTCGTCGCCGGAGGGGTCTCTACCGAGCGCGTCGAAGCGCAGGGGTACGGTGAGACGAAGCCGGTGGCGACGAACGGGACAGCGGCCGGCAAGGCGCAGAACCGCCGGGTCGAGCTCGTCCTGGAGGGCAGCGCCGCCGCGCCCCGGTAGGGCTGCCGCGCAGACGAGGCCGGCGCGGCGAGGACGTCCTTGCTCCCCCGTCTCGCCCGGGCAATCGAAAGCCTCTTCGGCGGCGGGCTCGCCTCCGCCGCCGGTTTCCTCCGCGGAGCGGCATACCTTGCACTCCTGGCCGCCGTGGCCGTACCGCTCGTTCGGGCGGCGCTCGCCTTCTTTGCTTTCCGGCACGGCTGGGAGACCGCGCTCGTCGTGCGGTGCCCACAGTGCCAGCGGCTCGTCGCCGACCCGGAGCTCGACGCGTGTCCCGACGGCCACCCGGTCCGGTTCCCCGCGGGGTCGGCGGCGAAGGAGCGACTACGGAAGCGGTTCCACCGGTTTCGGCGGATCGCGGCGTCGTACGGCTTCCTCCTCCCCGTCTTCCTCGCCGTTCTGAGCATCGTGGCCTTCCGCGCGTCTGACGTCGCGCGCGTGGAGGGCCCGCTCGCCGCGATCTCTGCCTCGGCCGCCTTCCTTTTCTTTGCCGCCGCACTCGCCCTCGCCGGCTTCGCACTCTCCCCGCGGCCCCGGGGTGCCGCGGACCGGCTCCTCCACGCGGGAATCGCGCTTCTGTGCCTCGGCCCGGCGCTCCTGCTCGCGCTCTTCGCGCGGGGCTTCGAGCCCCCCCGCCCCCGCCCGATCGGACACCTCTGGAACACCCCGACGGCGCTCTACCTCTCGGCGGGAGGACGCGCCCGCCGGGTGGGCGACTCCGCCCTTGAGGTCGAGGCGCACCTCGTCGACGTGCGCGCGCCCGCTTTCGGGATCGTGTGGCAGGGTTTGACCGGAGTCCAGGCCGGCCCCCGGTTCATCCGGTGGCGGGGGCGCGGCGGTTCGGTGTCACGCCTTCTCGAGCGGTGGGCGGCCCCCCTTTCGCGGCGGGGAGTCTTCCTCGCGCGCTCGCGCCGCACCGTTCCGCTGCCCGCTAACGTACGTGTGTGGATCGTGTCGGAGTCGGGGCAGGTTCGCTTCACACCCGGGGGCGACCACGACCTGGAGAAATCCCCTAGATAGCGGCGCGGTCCTCCTCGGCGAAGCGGATCACCGCAAGGACGAGCGCGATCACGATCGGCCCGATGAAGAGGCCGATCGGCCCGAAAGCGGCGACTCCCCCGATCGCTCCGACAAAGACCGGCAATGTCGAGATCTGCGCCCTCCCCGAGATGAAGATGGGCCGGAGGAAGTTGTCTGCGAGACCGACGACCCCGACCGCCCACACGAGAAGAAAGATCGCCCATCCCCACTCCGACTGAAAAGCCATCGCCGCCGCCGCCGGCACCAGCACGAGCCCCGTCCCGAACGCGGGGATGAGGGAAGCGATCGCCCCGATGACTCCGAACACGACGGGTGAAGGAAGCGGTGAGATCCAGAACGCGATCCCCACGAGCGTGCCCTGAACGAGAGCGGTCATCACGTTCCCATACACGACGGCGCGCGTGACCTCCGCGATGTGGTCCCGAAGCCGGCGCTTTCGCTTTTCGTCGAGGGGCACGAGCGCCATGCCTCGCTGGACGATCTCCTCACCGTCGCGGAAGAAGAAGTAGAGAAGGAAGAGCATCAGGAAGAGCCCGACGAGCGCGCCGAGCGCGCCCAAGAACACGAACTTGCTGTTGCCGATCGCGAATTCGAGCGCCGTGCGCAGGCCGTTGACGATCCACGCCTGGACCTGGTCGACGGTGACCGGGGTGTTGTCGGCGAGCCAGTGGACGAGGCGGTCGACCACCGGGAGGCGGATGACGTCGCTCGGCCGCGCGATCCGGTATCGGTCGGCGAGGGTTCCGAGGCGCTCGATCAGGTCCGCCGCCTGACCGGCGAAAGCGATCGCGATGAGCGCGGCCGGAATGATGATCGCGAGCGTGACCAGGATCGTCATCAGCAACGCCGCCATGCCGCGGCGCTTCTTCCGGTCCAGGCGGCTGCGGAGTCGCGCGTTCACGGGGTGAAGGAGGAAGGCGAGAAGGAGAGCCCAGATGATGGGTCCGAAAAACGGCCTCAGAATGAGGTAGAGAGCGACGGCGGCGAGCCCTGCAGCCGCGAGGCCGAATACCCGGGGGTAGAACCGGTCGTCGGTCATCGAGCGTCCTCTCCTTCCCGGGGCGGCGTCCCGGAGCCCTGAGGGAGAATACAGCCGTGCGGGTACGGACATCTCGAAGGAAATGAGCGCGGCGGGGGCGGGCCTGATCCCCCGGCTCGATCGGGTCGAGGCGGCGCGGGTCTTCCGTGAGGAGGCGGTCCGGGAGGGCTTCTCCCGGGTCGGCATCGCGCGGGCGGAGGAGCCGCCGCGTTTCGGCCGTTTCCGGGACTGGATCGCCTCGGGGTATCACGCGGGGATGGAGTACCTCGAACGTACGGCCGACGTCCGCTCGTCCCCAACGAGCCTGCTTGCCGGCGCGCGTTCCGTCGTGTGCCTCGCGGCAACCCACCGCTCCGAGCCGGCGGCGGCCTCCGACGGATCTCTCGTCGCCCGCTACGCCTCCGGACCCGACTACCACGGCACCCTGCGCGAACGGGCGACCCGGGTCGCGCGCGCGGCCGAGTCGCGACTCGGCGTGGCCATGACGTGGCGCGTGTGCGTGGACTCGACGCCGGTCGCGGAGCGGTCCTTTGCCGCCGCGGCGGGACTCGGCTGGATCGGGAAGAACGGCTGCCTGATCGACCGGGAGCTCGGCTCGTTCCTTCTCCTCGCCGAGATCCTCGTGGACCTCGACCTTCCGGCCGACGATCCGGTCGCCGAGTTGTGCGGGTCGTGCGTACGTTGCCTGGAGAGCTGCCCGACCGACGCGTTCCTCGCGCCCGGCCTCTTGGACGCCGCGCGGTGCCTCGCCTACTGGACGATCGAGCATCGCGGGCCGATCCCGGATCGTGTCAAGGACCGGCTGGGAGACCGGGTCTTCGGCTGCGACGTCTGCCAGGAGGTGTGCCCGTGGAACCGCCCCCTGGACGCGGGGGCGTGGGACCCGCCCTCGGCGCCGACCCCCACGCGAGCGGAGTGGCTCGCCATGGGCAAGGGGGCGTGGCGACGGCAGTTCGGGGCGACCGCGCTCAACCGGGCCGGACGCCGCGGGTTGCAGCGCAACGCGGCCGTGTCCGCGGGCGCCGTGCGTGACGCCGCGGCGCTCCCGGTCCTGCGGCAAATCGCAGCGACCTCAGACCACGGCCTCGTGGACGCCGTCCGCTGGGCCTCGGCGCGAATCGAAAGGACGCCATGATCGCAAAGGACCTTCTCTTCCTCGTCCTCCTCTCGCTCTCCCTCGGTCTCTCCGCCTTTTTTTCGGGCTCCGAGACGGCCCTCGTCTCACTCTCGCGCGTCGACCTGCAGCGCCTCCGGGAGAAGGGGGACCGGCGAGGCGCAATCATCCGAGACCTGAAGGCGCACACCTCGCGCCTGCTCGCGACGATCCTGATCGGGCAGAACCTCTTCAACAGCTCTGTGTCGGCACTCGCGACGCTGCTCGCGACCGCGTGGCTCGGCGAGGCCTACGGTGTCCCCGCCGCGGTTCTCTTTTCGACGGTGGCGCTCTTCGTGTTCGGCGAGATGGCCCCGAAGGCGATCGGGGCGGCGTCGCCGCTCGCGATCTCTCGCGCGGTGGCCATACCGCTTTCCGCCGTGACCCGAGTCCTCGCGCCCATCGCGACCGTCGTCGTCAAGCTCACCACCCGGATGCTCGACCTTCTCGGAATTCCGGAGAAGACCCCGACCCTCACGGAGGAGGAGATGAAGAGCGTCTTCAACCTGGGCGCCGACGAGGGGGTCATCCACGGCGACGAACGGCAGCTCCTCCACAAGGTGCTCGAGTTCGGCGACAAGACGGTGCGCGACATCATGGTCCCGCGAACGAAGGTCATCGCACTCCCGGAGACGGCCCGGTTCGACGACGTGAGGCTCGTGCTCCACGAGCACAAGGTCTCCCGCCTCCCGGTGTACCGCGGATCGCTCGACAACGTCGTCGGAATCCTCCATGCGAAGGACCTCTTCGACCTCTCGGACGACGAGGAGCGCCTGTTTTCCCTAGACCGTTACCTGGACGCCCCGTTCCTCGTGCCCGAGTTCAAACGCGCGGAGGACCTCTTCCGGGAGATGCGCCGGCGCCGCACGCACATGGCGATCGTCGTCGACGAGCACGGCGGCACTGCCGGGATCGCGACGATCGAGAACGCGATCGAGGAGCTCCTCGGACCGATCCAGGACGAGTTCGACGAGGAGGAGACGCCCGGCTTCGTCGCCACCGGAGAGCGGACCTACCTCCTCGAGGGCAGCTTCCGGTTGGACGACATCGAGGAGCAGTTCGGGCTCTCGCTTCCGCGTGATGAAGCCGAAACGATCGCCGGACACCTCATGCTCCGCTTCGGGAGGATCCCGAGGAAGGGCGAGCGATGGAAGGGCCGCAATGCCGAGTTCTTCGTCGAAGACGCCACGCCGACCGGTATCAAGACCGTGCGCATGATCCTGCCGCCCGCGTCGCCGCCGGTCCCGGCCTGAGCGCCCCGACCGTGAGCCGAGTGCCGCGAAAGACCGTCACGCTCATCCGGGGGGACGGGATCGGTCCGGAAGTGGCCGACGCCGTCGTCAGGATCCTCGGCGCCGCGGGCGCGCCGATCGAGTTCGAGGAGGCCGTCGTCGGCCGCGCCGCGGAGGAGTCCGAGGGGGACCCGCTCCCCGCGAGGGTGCTGGACGCCATCCGCCGCAACGGCGTGGCGTTGAAGGGCCCGGTCGGCACCCCCGTCGGAAAGGGCTTCGCCTCGGTGAACGTCCGCCTTCGCCAGGCCCTCGCGCTCTACGCGAACCTCCGGCCGGTCAGGACGGTTCCTGAGGTTCCCTCCCGGTTCGAGAACGTCGACCTCGTCGTGATCCGGGAAAATACCGAAGACCTCTACAGCGGCCTCGAGCACATCGTCGTGCCGGGTGTGGTCGAGTCGATAAAAGTCATTACGGAAGTGGCGTCGACGAACATCGCGCAGTTCGCCTTCGAGTACGCGCGAAAGCACGGGCGAAAGCGCGTCACCGCGATTCACAAGGCGAACATCATGAAGCTGTCGGATGGCCTCTTCCTCGACTGCTTCCGCCGGGTCGCCGCACAGTACCCGGACATCGTCGCGGACGACCAGATCGTGGACGCGGCTTGCATGCGCCTCGTGATGAACCCGGAGAAGTTCGACGTGCTCCTTCTCGAGAACCTCTACGGCGACATCGTCTCGGACCTGGCAGCCGGGCTGGTCGGAGGCCTCGGGCTCGTCCCGGGCGCGAATCTCGGCAAGCACGAGGCGATCTTCGAGGCAGTGCATGGCACGGCTCCGGACATCGCCGGCACGGGCCGGGCGAACCCGAGCGCTCTCCTGATGAGCGCCGTGCTGATGCTCCGGCATCTCGACCTCGGCCACCATGCCGACCGGATCGAACGGGCGCTCCTCGCGACGTTTGCCGACGGGATCCGAACTCCCGACATCGGAGGAACGGCCTCGACGATGGAGTTCGCGCGGGCGGTCACGGACAGGTTGAGCCCGAACGCGAAGGCTGAGAACTGAGAGCTTCCCTA
>JBKJVY010000266.1:0-2673 GCA_046717185.1 Thermoanaerobaculia bacterium | reverse complement strand
TGCGCCATCGGATAGCGAGGCGGATCGACCTCGATCGAGACCACGTTCGGGTTGTGCTCGAGCCCGCGGAGCGCCGGCTCCGGCAGCCACGCGGCGACGACGCCGAGCTCCTCGAACTCGTAGACGGAGGATCCGCCGGCCGCACGGACAACGGCCCCGTGGTTGCCTCTTTCGCGGAACTGAACCATGTAGCGGCCGGGAGCACCCGGGTCCTGCGCGAGAATCGCGACCGGGCAGAGCAGAAGCACGGAAACGAGTGCCCCGCGAGCGACCCATTTCATCCAGGAAAAGGACATAGCAGTCTCCTCCGCGTGGTCAGATCGGGGAGCTCTCACTCCCGAGTGTATTGAAACGTCCTTACGTGTTCTACCAAGAGTCACGATCCGGCCGAGATATTCCCCCCGAATCCCTTTTTTGGACGGATCGGCTCCGACTTCCTTTTCGGAGGCCGGAAAGGAGTACGGGAGCCGAAAAACGCTGTCAAGCCTTCCCTTGTGCGGCCGGGCTCCTAGGCCGGGTCCACGCTTCCGGCGGTGCGATCCCGGTCACTTCGTCGGCCTCCCGCGTCGCCTCGTCCAGCGCGCGGCCAATTCGCTCGAGCGCCTCTCGGTCCGTCGTTTCCTTCTCGATCGGGAAGGGCTCGCCGTAGAGCACCACGTTCCCGGAAAACGGCAGGGGCGTCAGGTAGCAGTCCCAGGAAGAGAGAAAGCGCGGACGGTCGCTCGAAAACGTGATCGGGAGGATCCACCCTCCGGTCAGGCGGGCGAGGTGGACGATCCCCGGCTGCACGACGCGGGGAGGTCCCGTCGGGCCGTCGACGGTCAGCGCCGCGGTGCTTCCGGAACGCACGCGGCGAACCATCTCGCGCAACGCCTGCGACCCGCCGCGGGTCGAGGATCCGCGCACCACCGAATAACCGTTCCGCTCGAGCCACCGCGCGATGATTTCCCCGTCCTTCGAACGCGAGGCCATGGTGACGATCCCCTCGTGCCGATGCGCCTGGATCGAAAGGAACATCCGTCCGTGCCAGAGCGCGAAGAGGATGGGGACGCCCCGCGCCTTCACCGCGAGATAGCGATCGAAGTGAACTCTCCGGGTCTTGAGCGTCGCCCGGTGGAGCGACAGTGCCGCTCCCGCGATGCGGGAGAGGAGTCCCGCTTTCACGTGCTCAGCGCGCCGAGGCGGCGTAGCGCGGTGGGCCCGCGGCGAAGTGCGCGCCGACCTTCTCGAAGATTCGGGGCAGAACGTCCGCCACTCCGCGCGCGCCCTTGGTGAACGCGGCGATCACGAAGTCGGCGCCGTTCGGCAGCGCCGCCCGCGCCACGAGGTGCTGCACGTCGTACGCGTCCCCCGACTTCGACCAGAACCGCGTGCCGGCGGGAAGCTTGCGGCCCGCGCGGCGGGCGACCTCCAGCTCTCCGTCGTCGAAGGGCTTCTCGGCGGCAACGTCGCGGGCAAGGAGGCCGAGCATCTCCTGCGTGCCGGCGGGACCCACGATCTCGCGGCGGGCAATCTCCTTGAAGAGGCGCGTGGCATCGTCCGTGGTCACCCGGTTCCGGTTCCGGCCGCCGTCCCGAAAGACCTGCTCCCGCCCGTACGCGTCCTCGCAGAACGTCTTCTGGTTCGCGTTCAGGTTTGCGTATCCTCGCTGCACGAAGTACCGGTTGACGCCGTTGCGCTTCTTCTTCCACTTTTCCCACTTGCGGGCGCTCGGGATCTCCGGGCCCGACGTCGTGTCGGTAATCGCGTCCACCACCGCCCCGGTCGCGTCGTTGGAAGACACCACGATCATGTCGCGGACGGCGCGGACGAGCTCGGGCGTGTCGGCGAGCAGCCCCGCCTCCTTCTGCGCTTCGTAGAAGGCGAGGTAGAACGCCTTTACGACGGAGGCGGGGTAGTACGCGACGTCCCCCCGATGCGCTCCGGCGGCGAGCCTGCCGCGCGTGCCGCTGTCGGCGAGGTCGATCACCGAGATCGAAATCCCCTCCGGCGTGAGACCGGAGGCCGCGAACTCCGTGACGACGTCGGCGGCCGCCCGGGCGAGCACCGCGTCGAGCTCGGCCGAGCGCTCGATCGGCGCCGGCGGATCGGAGGCGCGAACCACGGCCGCGAGGAGAAAAGAGAGGAGAAGGAGACCGGTCCGCGTCAGGACCGTGCTCCGAGGGGCGGCCCGGTCGCCGCCCGCTCCCGGCGCCGCCGCCGAAAGATCAGGAAAGTGACGGTCCCGACCGCGAGCCAGGGCGTCGCGATCATGAGCAGGATCGAGTAGAAGAAGCCGCGCCCCAGCGAAGCGGACCCGCCGGGCGTGTCGGCGTCGGACGTCGCGTCCTTGCACAACGGGCACCCGGACAGGGCCGCCGGCAGGAGGAGAGCCGCGAGGACGAGAAGCGCCGCGACGCGCGGGAGAAGCGCCATCGAACGATGCTAACGAATCGGCCCGTGCGGGTAAAGGTGGTAGAGCATCACGTAGACGACGACGCCCGTCAAAGAGACGTAGAGCCAGATCGGGAACGTCCACTTCGCGAGCCGTCGATGGGGGTCGTCCCGGCGCTTCAGACCGAGATAGAGCGTGCGGAGCACGAGGGGGAGGACGGCGACCGCGAGGACCGTGTGGGAGAGGAGCACGGTGAAGTAGGCCGTGCGCGCCGCGCCGGTCCCGAGGAAGCGGACCGA
>JBKJVY010000265.1:0-7409 GCA_046717185.1 Thermoanaerobaculia bacterium | reverse complement strand
ATCCTCCAACGTACTTCCCTGTCCGTTGGCGCCCGGGACCTCCGGGCAATAAGCGACGAACCAGTCGCCGTCTCGCTCGATGACCGCCGTGAACTCGTTGCGCATAGACCTCCGCGGCTAACTGCTCGAGTCTACCTTGTCATGAGAGGTCGAGGGTCTCCTTCCCCGGTCATTCCGAGGCCGAAGGGCCGCGCGGGTCGTGATGAGAGGTGGGATCTAAAGCGGAATGTTCCCGTGCTTCTTCGCGGGCAAGACCACCCGCTTCCCCTCCAAGAGCGCGAACGCAGCGACGAGCTTCGCGCGCGTCTCGGAGGGCTCGAGGATGTCATCGATGTAGCCGCGGCGCGCGGCGATGTACGGGTTTGCGAAGTTTTCGACATACTCCGCGACCTTCCCGGCGCGGACGGCCTGCGGGGCACCATCGAGCTCGCGCCGGTAGAGGACGTTTACCGCGCCCTCCGGTCCCATCACGGCGATCTCCGCCGTCGGATACGCGAAGTTGAAGTCCGTCGCGAGGTCCTTCGACGCCATCACGCAGTACGCGCCTCCGTAGGCCTTGCGCGTGATGACGGAGACTTTCGGCACGGTCGCCTCGGCGAACGCGTAGAGAAGCTTCGCGCCGTGTCGGATGATTCCGCCGTACTCCTGCTGCGTTCCGGGAAGGAAGCCGGGCACATCCTCGAACACGAGCAGGGGGACGTTGAACGCGTCGCAGAAGCGTACGAACCGCGCGCCCTTGACCGACGCGTCGATGTCGAGGACGCCCGCGAGGTGCATCGGCTGGTTCGCCACGACGCCGACGGACCGCCCCGCGAGGCGGATGAAGCCCACGATCAAGTTGCGCGCGAAGCCCGCGTGCACTTCGAGGAACTCGCCGGCATCGGCGACCGCGCGTATCAGCTCAGTCATGTCGTAAGACTTGTCCGGCTCCTCCGGGATGAACCGATCGAGATCCGGGCTGCCGGCTGCCGGCTCCCGACTCTCCCGTCTGGGCGGATCGTCCAAATTGTTCGACGGCAGGAAGGAGAGGAGCTCGCGAATTCCGAGGAGCACCCCCGCGTCGTCCGCCCGGACGAAGTGCGCGACCCCCGAAACCGACGCGTGCGTCCGCGCGCCGCCGAGGTCTTCCTTCGTCACTTCTTCGTGAGTCACCGTCCGGATGACGTCGGGCCCGGTCACGAAGAGGTACGCGTTTTTCTCGGACATGAAGACGAAGTCGGTGATCGCGGGCGAGTAGACCGCGCCGCCCGCGCAAGGGCCGAGGATCGCGGAGATCTGCGGCACGACGCCGGAGGCCCGCGTGTTGCGGAGGAAAACGCGGGAGTACCCCGCGAGCGACACGACCCCCTCCTGGATTCGCGCGCCGCCCGAGTCGTTCAGGCCGATGATCGGGGCGCCATTCTCGACGGCAAGGTCCATGACCTTGCAGATCTTCTCGGCGTTGGTCTCCGAGAGCGATCCGCCGAACACCGTGAAGTCCTGTGCGAAGACGAAGACGCTCCTTCCGTCGACCGTACCCGCGCCGGACACGACGCCGTCGCCGGGGACCCGCGACCGCTCCATCCCGAAGTCGCGCGAGCGATGCTCGACGAGAGAGTCGAGCTCGAAGAAGGAGCCGGGGTCGAGGAGGAGCTCGACCCGCTCGCGCGCCGTGAGCTTTCCCTCGGCGTGCTGCCGCGCGGTGCGGTCCGGACCGCCCCCCTCGCGACTGCGGACGCGAAGGGCCTCGAGGTCGGCGAGGCGCTTTTCGACGGTCAAACGGACAACTTCAGAGAACTATCCCCCGCTGCTCGGCGAGCTTCCGGCGGATGCGACGGAAGAGCTCCTGCCCGTCCACCCTCCCCGAGGCGATCTCGTTGCGGGCACCTTCCATCATCCGTCGCGCTTCCTCGTCCAGGGTCCGCTCCTTCTCCGTCTCGGCGGCGAGCGTCGCGATAACCACGTCACGGAGAGCGCCGGGCGCCTTCTCCTCGAAGAGCTTGCGCGAGGCGAGGCCTCGCGCCGTCCGCACCGCCAGGAAGTCCTTTTTTCTGTCCGCGAGACTCATCCCGCCTCCGTGGGGCGAGATGTTACAGCGGGAAAAACGATCACACATAATCGCGGTCGCTCATGGATAGTGCGGGCCTGGTCGATGAAACTGCCGTCGCGCGATGGCTCGAGCCACTGGCCTCGGGCCGGGGCGACGTCGCCGAGGTCTTCGTTGAGACGCGCCGACGGACGGCGGTCGACTGGCAGGACGGCGAGCCGGGGGAGGTCCGCGTCGCGCTCGAGTCGGGCGTGTCGGCTCGGCTTCGCCGGGGGGGACGCGAGCAGCTCGCCTTCGTTTCGGGATCGGGGGAGGCCGAGATCCGCGAGGCGCTCCGCGCGCTGGCCTCCTCATCCGGATTGGCGGGGGTGCCGAGCCGCCCCGGGCTACCCGCGCCGCCGTTCGAGGCCGAGCCCGACCCCTCCGTAGACCGCTGGGTCCGCCGCCTCGGACCGATCTTCGCGCGCCACGCCGCGCGCGGTCGGCTGAGTTGGTCGCTCGCCGTGGTCGATCGTCGCGTCATCCCGATCGGCCTCCCGCCGGCGCGCTCGGCACGCCGCCTCTTCTCACTGGAAGGTTCGTTCACGGCCGCCTCGCGGCGGGGGGACGAGACGCGGTCGTTCTCATTCCACGCGCCGGAGGCCGACTCGACCGCCGACGAGCTCAAGCTTGCCCTGACCGCCGCGGCGGCGCCGCGCGAGCAACCCGTCCCGTTCGGAGACGCGCGAGCCGACGTGCTCTTCTCGGGCGGCACCGCGGCCGTCCTCTTTCACGAGATCCTCTCGCACGCGCTCGAGGCGGACGCCGAGGAGTCGCCGCTCTCGCGGCTGACGGCGGCGCGCGTGTCGGTTGCGGACCTCGACGTCCGCGACGATCCCGCAAAACTCGACCTCTTCGGCGGTTACGAGCGCGACGACGAAGGGACGCGGCCGCGGGTCGTGAAGCTCCTCGACTCCGGACGCCTTGGCGGGCCGCTTTCCGACCGATCGCACGGGGGCGCTCGCGGATCGAGCGGACACGGCCGGCGCGCGGGGCCCGCCGACTCGCCGCTTCCCCGCGGCTCGAACACCGTCGTCTCCCCCGGACAGGCGACGACAGAAGAGATGCTCCGCCGCCTCTCGAACGGCCTCTGGATCGACGAGATCGCGTCGGGTTCTGTCGAGCTGGCGAGCGGGCTGTGGACGCTGCGCTACCCGCACGCGCGCCGGGTGCGGCGGGGCCGGTTCGCCGACGAGGTCGGGCCGGGCATCCTTGCGGGCGAGATCCTCTCGACGCTCTCAGCGGTCGAGCCGGTGATCGGCCGCGAAGTGCGCCCGTGCCGCTCGCTCGGTTGGTGCTCGCGGGCGGGGCAGGTCGTGCCAGTCCAGGGCGCCGCCCCCGATGTCCTCGTGCGGCGGCTCTCGGTGCGCGACCGGTGAGCGCCGACCGCCTTTCCGCACTCCTCGAGCGGCGGTCGCCGGGAGCGTGGGAGCTCTACCGCAAGGTCTCCGACACCCGAGAGACCGACGTCGCGCGCGCCGATCGCCGGGAAGCGTTCCGGCGCGAGAGCGGCTGGGCCGCGCGCTGGTGGGACCGAGGGCTCCGCTTCGCGTGCGCCTCCGACCCGGAGCGGCTCGCGGGCGCCATCGTCGAGGCGGCGAAACTTCCCGCGCGCGACGAGGTAGCTCCGCGGCTGCCCGGCTCGAAAGCGGAGCGGCCGGCGCCCGAGACGGACCCTTCCTCGCCGCCCGACGTCTTCGAGCGGCTCGCGCAACTCGTGGCGGAGAAGTCGCGCGGAGAGGCGGTCCTCGCTCACCTCGCGCTCCGCCGCGGCCGAGCGGAGGAGAAGATTGTCAACGCGGCAGGTCTGTCCGTCCGCACCGGCTCGACTCGACGGGACGGAGTCGCCCGGGCCGTCGGGCGGCGAGGGTCGAGGGGATGCGAGACCCGGGCGGTCTTTCGATGGGACGCCGACCCGGATTTAGACGCCCTCGCGGGCCGTCTCGCCGATGGGGCCACGTTCCCGCTCGCGCCGCGCGGCGTGACGTTCGCCCGCGGTTCCTGGCTCCTCGACCCCGCCGTCGGGGCGGCACTCCTCGCGGCCGTCGCGCCCCTCTTCTCCGCCGAGATTCTTCCGCGCTGGGTGAAGAAGAGCGACTTCGCCTCGCGGCGCGTGACGATCGCCGACGACGCATCCGCGGACGCCCCCTTCGACGGCGAAGGCACGCCGACGCGCCGCGTCCTCGTCGTGGAGGACGGAGCGCTCGCCGCTCGGCTGCACGACCTTCGCTCCGCGGCGCACGCCGGCGAGTTCCCGACCGGCCACGGCGTTCGCCCGTCGTACCGCGACCTGCCGCGGCCCGGCCCCCGGCGGCTCTTCTTCGAGACTTCGGGCGGGACGTCCCCGCGCGAGCTCCTCGCGAGCGTCGGCCGAGGGGTCTTCGCCCGGGCGCTTACGGCGCCCGTCTCGGTGGACCTCGCCCTCGACCGCTACGACGTGCAGTTCACCGGCGTCTCGATCCTGGCGGGGCGGGCGACGGAGCCGGTCGCGGGCGCGCGCGTCAGGGGGCGAGTCTCGGAGCTCCTCGCGCGGTTCGGCGCGATTGGAACCGACCTTCAGTTCTTTCCGATGCCCTTCCCGGTCGGGTCCCCGACCGTGCTCGTCGAGAAGGTGGGGTTCGAGTAGCTACTCCGGCTCGGGCGTCGGCTCCAGCGGCGGCGGGGGAGGCGGAGCGCCCGGCGGCATCGCCTGCTGCGGCCGCGTCTGTCCCGGCGAGAGCGGGAGAGAGACTGGCCCTGCCGCCGGTGCCGTCACCCTGGAGTCCACGGGCTCGGGGGCGGAACGGTCTTCGATGTCGTCCGTCGATAGCGGACGGTCGATGGGTGCCGACCGGAAGCGCCACGCGTCGGCGTAGTTCTGGTCGGAGCCCATCGACGCGACCGCGAGGTCGCGCGGGTAGTTCTCGAGCGACGCACGGTCGATCAAGCGGCTGTCGATGACGAACGGGTTCGTCCGCGGGTCGCGCATCTCCGGGTCGAGCCGGAACGCCTTCGCGTACTCGCGAACCGCTCGCCCTTCCCATCCGCGCTTCTCGTAGAGCCGGCCGAGACGAAAGTGCGACTGGGGAAAGCCGGGCTTCCTCGAAATGGACTTGCGATACGCGGAGACCGCCCTGGCCGGCTTTCCCTCCGTCTCCCACAGCAGGCCGAGGTTGTACGCGGCGAGAAAGTGGGAGGAGTCGAGCTCGAGCGCCCGCTCGTACTGCACGCGCGCGTCCTCGACGAAGCGACGCGCCGCGAGGAGGTTCCCGAAGTCGTTGCGACGGTCGGCCGAGTCCGGCTCCGCGTTCACCCGGCGCTCCTCTTCGAGAATGCGTTCGTCGAGCGGGTTACCGGCGACGAGGTACTTCCGGTAGAACGGCTCGCCGTTTTTCTGGTCGGCAGCCAACGCCGCCGTGACGGCGACCGCAGCGGCCACCAGGATCGAAGCGAGAGTCTTTTTTTTCATATCGTTTCCCGTTTTACGTTTTACGCTTCCCGTCCCTGGGCCTCGCGACCAGCCGGACCCGGCCGTCCCGCTCGGCCACATCGAAAACGACTTCCGCGCCCCCGACGCGTTGTCTCAACTTTTCGCGCTCCTCCTCGAGGCGGGCGAGAAAGTCCTCGAGCCGATACCCGCCGACGTCCTCGCCGTTCCGGCTTCTCGCCGAGACGTATCGCTCGAAGAGGTCACGGTCCGCCGCGGACACGGCCCTCCGACCCGATTCTACGGACCCGGAGGCCGGGGCGTTGGGGCCCGAAGCAAGCGCGCGGACGGCCGGGTTGGCCTCGGCGGCCGGGGCAGGGGAAAGGTGGCTGACGAACCCGGCCCGGATGCCGGGCCGGAGGCCCGCCTCCTTCTCGGCCTGGAGCCGTTCCCAGCGCTCGCACAGAGTGGCGAACCGGCCCTCGAGCGCCGAGAGCTGGTATTGCTCGGCGGCGGAGTCCGAGCCGGAGCCCGAGAGGCGCCGGAACATCTCCTCGACGTGCCGCCGGCTCGTGATCGGCGGCTTGCCAACCGAGCCGTAGAGAAAGGCGTCGTACTCGGCGTTCAGGCGCCGAATCGCCTCGTTCAGAACCGCGAGCTCGCGCTCCCAGGCCACGTTCTCGATAATAGCGCCGTGAGCGCCTCCCGTCCCCCCTCGATGGACTCGCTCCTGACGCGACCGGAAGCGACCGAGCCGCTCGGCCTCTACGGGCGAGAGGCGGTCAAGGAGGAGCTACGGGCGGCGATCGCCGCCGGAGGGACGGAGCCGCAAGACCTCTTCGGCGCGGCACGCGAGTCGCTGTCGCGCCGCTTCGCGCCGACGCTCGTGCGCGCGGTCAACGCGACCGGCGTGCTGCTCCACACGAACCTCGGCCGGGCGCCGCTTTCGGAAGCGGCGCGGGAGGCCGTGACGCGGATCGCCGCGGGTTACTCGACTCTCGAATACGAGGCGGGAGAAGGACGGCGCGGCAGGCGACAGGACCACGTGCGCCGCGCGGCGCGGGACCTCTTCGGCACGGAGGACGCCATCGCGGTGAACAACAACGCGGCGGCCGTCTTCCTCGCGCTTTCGGCGATTGCGCGCGGCCGGGCCGTCCTCGTGTCGCGCGGCGAGCTCGTCGCGATCGGCGGCAGCTTCAAGATCCCGGAGATCCTCGAGGCGTCCGGCGCCTCCCTCGCGGAGGTCGGCACGACCAACCGCACGACGGCCGCCGACTACCGGCGGGCTCTCTCGCCGGGCGTCGCCGCGATCCTGACCGTTCACCCGTCCAACTACGAGATCCGCGGCTATGCAAGCTCGGCCGAGCCCGCGGAGATCGCGTCGATCGCGCGGGAGGCGGGAATCCCGTGGATCCACGACCAGGGGACCGGGGCCGTCGTGCCGCTCGACGAGTTCGGCGTGCCCGGCGAGCCGACGGTCTCCGACTGCGTCCGCGCCGGCGCCGATATCGTCACCTTCTCGGGCGACAAGCTCTTCTCCGGGCCGCAGGCGGGCTTCGCCGTCGGGCGCGCCTCTCTGGTCGAGCGGCTCGCGGAGCATCCCGTCGCGCGCGTCGTCCGCCCCGACAAGCTCACGCTCGCCGCGCTCGGCGCGACTCTCGCCGCCTGGAAGACCGGCCGGTGGCGCGAGTTCCCCGTCTACCGCGGCGCCGGGGCGCCGTTCGACGTCCTCGAGCAGCGGGGCGAGAAGATCCGCGGCGCGATCGGCGGAATCGCCGGCGCCGGGATCATCGTGGAGGTCGTCGCCTCGCTTGCGCTCTTCGGCGGCGGGACGAGCCCGGAGAAGACGTTCCCCTCGCGCGCGCTCGCCGTCTCGCGGGAGGGCCTCTCCGCGGACGAGCTCTCAGCGAAGCTCCGCGCCGGCGCGCCGCCGGTCGT
>JBKJVY010000264.1:0-7784 GCA_046717185.1 Thermoanaerobaculia bacterium | reverse complement strand
CCGCGGTCACCTTGCCGCGGAGAAAGGTCTGGTAGAGGTCGCCCCCCTGGGCGAGAAAGCTGTTCGTGGCCACGCGGTAAACCTTCGAGTCGTCGACGGGGCGGCCGCCGATCTCCAGGCTCACCAGACGCTTTCCGGTCGGGCGGTCGAGATCGTAAACGGCGCGCAGGCCCGAGACCTGGATCATTCCCCTCTCCAGCGTGAGGCCCTGCTCCAGGACCTCCCGGATCTCTCGGCCGGTCAGCTCCAGAGTGACGATCGAGTTGACGAAGGGAAAGGCGTCGAGGACGTTGCCTTTCGTCACGTCCCCCTCGGTCAGATCGGCGCGCAGGCCGCCCGCGTTCTGAATGGCGATGTCGGCCCCTGCCTGTTCGCGCATGACGTCCGCCGCGAAGGACCCGAGCGAGGACTCGGCCCGATAGTCGCGCACGAAACGGTGCTCCGCCACTCCAACCACCTCGCCGATCACAGGAGCGACCTGACGCCGATACCTCTCGAGCCTGGCCACGACGGCCGGATCGGGCGAAAGCTTGTCGCTCCACACCTTCAGGAGCTCACCCTCGTGGCGGATTCGCTTGCGATCCCGCAGCCAGAGCTTCAAGAACCCGAGCCTCGTGCCGTAACCGTAAGTCTGAACGATCAGCGTTCCCGTCTTCGGATGGACGTAAGGGTTCTCGATCCCGCGGTGCGCGTGGCCCCCGATGAAGACGTCGATGCCCGGCACCGCTCCGGCGAGCCGGATGTCTTCGTCGAAATCGCGCTGGACCTCGGGTCGCGCCTCGGCGTCGGTCTGCATGGGACCGGTCTTGCCCTGGTGCGCCAGGACGACAATGAGATCCACGTGCGGTTTCAACTCCTGAACCGCGGCCGCGACCGCGGGCGCGGGGTCGGGGAAGTCCAGGTTGGTGATGCCCGATGGGAGCGCAACGCTGCGTGCGTCCTGCCCGATGATCCCGACGACCCCCAGCCGCACGCCGTTACGCTCCAGGACGACATAGGGTCGGCTGTACCGGTGTCCCGTCCCTTTGTAAAAAATGTTGGCCCCGAGTACCGGAAAAGGAACGCGATAGATCAGCCTTTCGAAGTTATCGGCACCGTAGTCGAATTCGTGGTTTCCGATGCCCAACGCGTCGTAGCGCATCGTGGTCATCAGCTCCATCAGGGCCTCGCCCTTCGTCAGGAAGGAGAGCATTCCGGTGAACATGTCCCCGCTGTCGAACAGGAAGACGGTCTTCTCCCGACCTCGGATCTGGTTGACGAGTGTGGAAAGTTGAGCCGCCCCACCCAATCGGGGGGAGCCGGAAAGCCAATAGGCCGGAATTGGGTCGATGGCGCTGTGGAAGTCGTTCGTGTAGAGGATCGTGACTTCACGGACGCCCTCCGCCGCGACCGAGGCGCGTGCGACGGCAAGCAGCAACCAGAGGCATACGGTTGCAGAGCGCCCAAGCAGCGGAGTCATCGGTACTCCCCTTTCGCTTCCACGCGGAGAGTTTAGCCCGCCGGTGGAAAGGGCTCGAAAGCCGTCCGGGGGGGCCGCCGGGAGCGGGCACGGATCTTGTTCATGGAATGATCCTGCTGCCATGACTCTGAAGGAAAAGCTTTTCGGCCGATTCAAGAAAGAGGACACGGGTATCCCCGCGGACGCTCCGGGCGAGAAGGGCCGGAAGGAGCCGCGGACCGGCACGATCGGCAAGTACGACATCGTCGAGAAGATCGGGTCCGGAGGCTTCGGAACGGTCTACAAGGGGTGGGATCCCCTCATCAAGCGGAACGTCGCGATCAAGACGTGCGAAGTCGGCAGCAAAGACATCCGGACCCGGTTCTTCCGGGAGGCACAGCTCGCCGGCGGCCTGCAGCACCCCAACATTACGCTCGTCTACGAGTTCGGATTCGAGGGCGATGTCCCTTTCCTCGTCCAGGAGTTCCTGTCCGGCGAGGACCTCGACCGGATGATCAAAGCCGGAACCCCGCTTCCCCTCCCGGACAAGCTGAAGATCCTGCTGGGGATCGTGTTCGGCCTCGAGTACGCCCACAAGGCGGGCGTCATGCACCGCGACGTCAAGCCCGCCAACGTGCGCGTGCTCGATAACCAGTCCGTGAAGATCATGGACTTCGGAATCGCCAAGTCGGTCGACCCGTCGGGCGACATCACGATGACCGGGATCACCATCGGCTCATCGTCCTACATGTCGCCGGAGCAGATCGGCGGCGACACGATCGACTTCCGAACGGACATCTTCTCGTTCGGCATCCTCGCCTACGAGCTCCTGAGCTACCGGAAGCCCTTCCGCAACGAGAACCTGTTCCTGCTGCTCGAGCAGATCGTCAAGGAGGACCCGATCCCGCTCTCCGAGATTGCCCCGGATCTTCCTCCCGCGCTCGTCGAGGTCGTGGAGAAGGCGATGGCGAAGAAGCCAGAAGACCGCTTCGCGACCTCCAAGGATCTCCGGAACGCCCTGATCGCCGTACAGAAGCAGATTCCCCTCACCGAGACGGGGGCGCTCCGGGTGCACACGGTTCGGCACCCCGGAGACGATTCCGTACGGCTCCGCGCCCTCGAGCGGTTCGAGATCCTGGACACGGAGCCCGACCCCGCCTTCGACGACCTTGCCCGGCTCGCCGCCGAGGTGAGCGGCGCACCGTTCGCCGTCATCTCGTTCGTGGATCAGAAGCGGGAGTGGTTCAAGTCGAGAATCGGCGTCTCGAGGAGCGAGGTGCCGCGGGAAGGCTCCTTCGGCGCTCAGACGATTCGCCAGCGCGACGTCCTCGAGCTGCCGGACGCGTGCGCCGACGTTCGTTTCGCGGCGAACCCCCTCGTCGCCGCCGACCAGACCTGCCGCTTCTACGCGGGAGCGCCGCTGATCACGGACGAGGGCTTCGCCGTCGGCACCCTCGCCGTCCTCGACGTCGTTCCGCGGGAGCTCTCCCGCGGGCAACTCGAAAGTCTCCGTTCCATCGCCCGCCAGGTGGTCGCGCAACTTGAGCTTCGCCGGCTTCGGCGTTCCGATCGCGAGCAATCGGGGGAAAAGCTCATCCTGGAGGCCGCCGGCCTGGGGGACGACAGCGGGAAGACGCCCGCGGCGGAGAAGGTGCAATGACGAAAAAAATGCCACGGATCTTCATAGTCGACGACGACGAGGCACTGCTCGAAGCGCTTGGCAGCCTTCTCGACTCGGAAGGCTACGAGGTGGAAACCGCGCGGAACGGGAAAGAGGCGCTGGAGAAGCTCGCGACGACGCCCCCGCCCGGACTGATCCTCCTCGACCTCAAGATGCCCGTGATGGACGGCTGGCAGTTCCTCGCGGCCCGTCCCGCGGACCCTCCGGCCGAGCAGGTGCCGATCGTGCTCCTGTCCGGACTCGCCTTCATCCCTAACGCGCCGGGAGTGGCGGACTTTCTCTCCAAGCCGATCAACCCGTCGAGGCTGCTCGCGTGCGTCCGGCGGTTCTGCGGCGAGCCGAGCGGGGAGAAGGAGGGTCGGACTCGGCCCGAGCAGCACACCTAGACGCAGGACTCAGCCTGTCATCCTGAGCGAAGCGAAGGATCCCCTGCGTTCAGGGGATTCCTCGTAGCTTCGCTCCTCGGAATGACAGCCAAATCGGGCATGACGCCCACCCGGTCAATTCTCCGGGACCGTCGGCGTCTTCTCGACCTCCCCGGTCATCGGAACGAAGCGCACGGGCAGGATGTCTTTCTCCGTGATGCGGCCGTCGGCCGACTTGCGGAACACTTTTAGCTCCTGGAAGAAGCCGCCGACGGGGATCACCATGATGCCGCCCGGCGCCAGCTGATCGAGAAGCGGCTGCGGGATTCGCTCCGGCGCCGCCGTGACGATGACCGCGTCGAACGGCGCATGCTCGGGCCACCCGCGATAACCGTCCCCTTCCCGCGCCGTGACGTTGCCGTATCCAAGCTCCCTCAATCGGGTTGCGGCGAGCCGCGCGAGCTCCGGGACGATCTCGATCGTGTACACCTCGTCCGCGAGCTCCGCCAGCACCGCGCTCTGGTACCCCGATCCTGTCCCGATTTCCAGCACGCGCGACGAGGGCTTCAACTCGAGGAGCTCGGTCATGAGCGCGACGATGTAGGGCTGCGAGATGGTCTGGTTGCCGGGGATCGGGAGGGGATTGTCATCGTACGCCTCCGCGCGCTGCGCGAGGTCCACGAAGAGGTGCCTCGGGACCTTGCGCATCGCGGCGAGCACGCGCGGGTCCCGCACGCCCCGCGCGAGGATCTGGGTTTCGACCATGCGCGTCCGCCGGTCGGTGTCCGCGTCCGACGGCAGCACGGTCACGCGTGGGCCGTCCGCCGCCCGGCCGTCACACGCGGTCGCCGCCACGGTCGTCGCAAGGAGGAGCGCAGCCGCATGCCTCACGGGCCGGACCCCGCGACGCCCGCCGAAGCCCAGGCGACGCGGCCATTCACGACCGTCAGGACGACGGGGATGCTCGGGATCTCCGCCTCCGGCGCCAACATCGGATCCTTCGAAAAAACCGTGACGTCCGCGGCATAGCCGGGGGCGATCTTCCCGCGAGAGTTCTCCTCGAAGGCCGCCCACGCCGCGTCCGAAGTGAAGAGCGCGAGGGCCTCCTTCCTCGTCAGTCGCTCGGTCGGCCTCCATCCGCCCGCCGGGCGCCCGCCGAGGTCCTTGCGCGTGATCGCGGCGTAGAAGCCATGCAGGGGGTTCTCCGACTCAACGGGGAAGTCGCTCCCCCCGGCCAGTCGCGCGCCCGCGTCCTTCAGGCTTCGCCAGGCGTAGGCACCGGCGATCCTCTGCGGCCCGACACGCGCCTCCGCCCACGGCATGTCGGAAGTGGCGTGGACCGGCTGCATCGAGGCGATGATGCCCTCCCGACCGAAGCGCGGCAGGTCGGCCGGCGCCACGACCTGCGCGTGCTCTATCCGCGGCCGCGAACCGCCGGGGCCGCGCGCGGGAGTCTCCGCTGCCTTCCGGAACGATTCGAGCGACACTCGGTTTCCTCGGTCGCCAATCGCGTGGATCCAGAGCTGCCAGCCGTTGGTGCGGGCCTGCCGGGCGATCTCGTCCAACCGCTCCGGCGCGGTGACAAGGAGCCCCTGCCTGCGCGGTTCGTCCGAGTAGTCGGCGAGGAGCGCGGCGCCGCGGCTGCCGAGCGCCCCGTCCGCGTAGGCCTTGATAGCGCGCACCGTGAGGAGCTCCCCGCCGCCGCCGACCCGGACGCCCTTCGCGAAGAACGCGGCGAGCGCCGCGGGCTCGGGCGAGACCGTCGCGTATACGCGCAGAGGCAGCGAGCCCTCCGCACTGAGCCGCTCCAGAGCCGCGATTTCTTCTGCCGAGTACCCGGAGGCATCCTGGACCTGCGTCAGGCCCACCCGCAGACACGCCTGCCCCGCGGCGGCGAAACGCCGTGCCGCCTCCGCCGGCGACGTGCCGGGGATCACCCGCTCCAGGAGACCCATGGCGTTGTCCACGAGCACGCCCGAAGGCGTGCCGTCCGCGCGACGAAGGATTCTCCCGCCCTCGGGGTCCGGGGTTTCTTTCGCGATGCCCGCGGCCGCGAGGGCGCGAGAGTTCACCCAGAGCGCGTGGCCGTCCACCCGCCGCGCGGCGACGGGACGAGAGGCCTCGACGGCATCGAGGTCGCGAGCGTCCGGGAAAGACTTGCCGGGCCAGAGGTTCTGGTCCCAGCCGCGGCCCTCGATCCAGCTTCCGGCAGGCAGCTTCCGGGCGAGTTCGCCCAGCCGACGCGCCGCGCCCGCGGCGTCCGCAGCCCCACGAAGGTTCGCGATCTCGAGCGACTTGCCGAGCCCGAGGAGGTGGCCGTGAGCGTCGGCCCAGCCTGGGAACACAAAAGCTCCGGCGAGGTCGATGCGCTTCGCGTCGCCGGCGAGCTTGCGTGCCCGGGAGGCTCCCCCGACGAACACGATCTTGCCATCTTCGGCGAGGATGGAGAGCTTCCGCGGCTTCGCCTGTGCCGAGACGTAGACCGTCGCGTTCTCGAGGAGCAGGGTGGCTCCCGCGGCCGTCGCGGGTTCGTGAGCGGCGAGCGTCAGAAGCGCGACGGCGAGGCGCAGCACGGCAACGAGTTTAGCGCGCCTGCCAGGAAAGCCGGGCGACGCCCCGCCTCACGTCCTACGTCTCACGTCTCACGATCAGAAGCGTCTGATCGTCGTATTGCGGCACGCCCTGTGCGAAGGCCGCGACCGCGCCGAACAGGCGATCAGAAAGCTCCCGGGCGGGAAGTGAGAGGCCGCTCGTCAGCTCCGCCTCGAGCCGCTCGAGCCCGAACTCCTCCTCGTCGGCGTTCGACGCCTCCGTGAATCCGTCCGTGTACGCGCAAAGGAGATCCCCCGGCCCGAAAGCAACGCTCTCCTCCGTCCACGAGCCATTGGGGACGAGCCCGAGCGGTACTCCCGTCGCGGAAAGCCGCTCGATCCGACCCGAACGGCGAGCGAGGAGCGCCGGGTTGTGCCCCGCGGAGACGTAGCGAAGCAAGCCCGAGTCCGGCTCGAGGACGCCGAAGAAGAGGGTCAGGAACTTGTGCGCCGCGGAGAAGCGTTGGAGGTGCTTGTCGATTCGCGAGACGAGCTCCACGATCGTTTCCGAGGCGTCGATCTGGAGGTAGATCGCGGCATGCACTGTCGAAACGAGAAGCGCGGCCGGGATTCCTTTCCCCGACACGTCGGCGACGACGAATCCGAGCCGGCCGCGGGAAAGCGGGAAGAAATCGAAGTAGTCGCCGCCGACCTGGCGGGTCGGGAGCGTCGAGCCGGCAAGCTCGAGGCCGGCAATTAGCGGGAGCTCCCGGGGGAGGAGCTGTCGCTGGATCGCCGCCGCGAGCTCGAGCTCCCGCTCGATGCGCTCTCTTTCGAGGGCTTCCCGGTGAAGACGCGTGGTGTCGATCGCCGCCGCGGCCTGGTTCGCGAAGAGCGCCAGGAGACGCGCGTCGGCGGCCGTGAAGTCGAGCACCCGTCCGTCGCGGGATTCCTTGTCGGCCACCGCGAGGACGCCGAGCCGGCGGCCCGGCATCGCGATCGGCACAACGAGGCACTTCTGGCAGTCCGAGAGCTGCACGCCCGCAGTCGGGACCCGTGCGGCGTCGTTGTTGATCGCCGCCTCCCCCGCCGGCAGGTCCCACGTCCGAGCCGCCTCGGGCGGCAGAATGTCGCCGCCGACGCTCCTCGAGAGCGGGACCGCGCCCCGCTCCCCGAACACGAGAAGCGTCCCCTTTCCGGCGTCGGTCAGGGAGATCGAGCGGTACAGCACCTCGTCCGCGAGAGCCGAGATGTCGAGCTGTCCCGTGAGCGACAGGCCGAGGTCGTAGAGAGACTCGAGCTCGAGCAGGCGGGCCTTGATTTCGAACTCCGCGTCCTTGACGAGCCGGGAAAGCCGGTTGGCGGCGAGAACCGCACCGAAGACGTGCCCGAGCCCGGCGGCGAGCTCGGTGGGGCCTTCGTCGTCCAGACCCTCCAGCGCGAGGCAGCCGTGGGTCTCGCCCTCCGCCTCGAGGGGAACCCACAGAAGCCCTCCGTGGGAGACGGCGGACTCGAGAAGCCGGTCGGGAGGGTCGCCCGGTTGGGAGTCGGGGTCCGAGTCAAATGCGAGCTGCCACCGGTCCCGCTCGCGCAGATAAATCGCCGCACGCCGCACGCCCGCGACGGCCAACGCGGCTCCCGCGATCCGTGCGGGCAGGGGTTTCTCGGTCTCGATTCGGAGGGTCGCGAAGGCCTTCGCAAGACCCTCGAACCCCCCACTCGTCCGAACCGCGGATTCGCTCACGGTTCCAGGGTCCCGAGTCCGAAAG
>JBKJVY010000263.1:0-2572 GCA_046717185.1 Thermoanaerobaculia bacterium | reverse complement strand
ATCGCGTCCACCGTGCCGTCCGCGACGGCCGCGACGAGGGCTTCCACGTCCGCCGCCTCGCGCAGTGGAGGATTCATCTTGAAGCGGGTCGAGTAGGCGGAGCGCGCCACCTCTTCGTCAGTCAACGTCAGGTGATGGGGCGTGACCTCGCACGTGACGGCGATCCCCCGCGCTTTCGCCTCGCGCACGAAGGCGAGTGAGAGCGCCGTCGAGACGTGCGCGATGTGAAGGCGGCCCCTGGTTAGACGCGCGATCAGGATGTCGCGCGCGACCGCAGCGGCCTCGGCGACGTCGGGTTGCCCGGAGAGGCCCAGCCGCGTCGAGACCGCTCCCTCGTGCATCGGAGCGCGGCGCGACAGCGACCGGTCCTCGGCGTGCTGAACCACCGGCAGGCCGAAAAGCGAAGCGTGCTCGAGGGCTCGGCGCAGGACGTCGCCGTCAGCGAGCCAGTCGCCGTCGTCGGAGAGCGCGACCGCACCGGCGCTCCGCATCTCGCCGAACTCCGCGAGCTCCGTGCCCTTCCGGCCGCGCGTGAGGGCGCCGATCGGATACACGCGGGCGGAGCCCGATTCGCGGCCGCGTGCCGCGACGTATGCGGTCACCGAGCGCCCGTCGTTGACCGGGTCGGTGTTCGGCATAGCGCAGACGGCGGTGAAACCTCCCGCCGCCGCGGCGGCCGCCCCCGATGAGATCGTCTCCGCGTACTCGCGCCCCGGCTCCCGCAGGTGCGCGTGAAGGTCGATGAAGCCGGGAAAAACGAGGAGCCCGGAAGCCTCCACGACCTCCGCGCCACCCGCGGAAAGCCGCTCGCCGACCTCGGCGACGAGGCCGTCCGCCAGAAGCAGGTCGGCCACGCCGTCGCGCCCCACCGCGGGGTCCACGACCCGGCCTCCGCGCACGAGGAGCGCTGCCGTCACGACGCTTCGCGCTCCCCTTCCCACGGGCGCCGCGCGAGAAGAAGGTAGAGAACGGCCATCCGAACGGCAACGCCGTTGCCGACCTGCTCGAGGATGACCGAGCGCGGCGAGTCGGCGACGTCGGAGGCGATCTCGACCCCGCGGTTCATCGGACCGGGGTGCATGACGATTGCCTCGGGGCTCGCCCGCGCGAACCGCTCGGCATTCAGGCCGTACCGGGCGAAGTACTCCCGCGTCGAGGGAAAGAGCGATCGCCCCTGCCGCTCGAGCTGCATCCGGAGCATCATCACGACATCGGCGCCGGCGAGGGCCTCGTCGAAATCCGTCGTGACCCGCGCTCCGAGCGCCTCCACCCGGGGCGGCAAAAGCGTTGGGGGGCCGCAGACCGTCACCTTCGCGCCCATTTTCGTCAGGAGCAGCACGTTCGACCGCGCCACGCGGGAGTGGGCGATGTCTCCCGCGATGACGACCGTCAGGTCTTCGAGGTGGCCGAAGTGCCGACGGATCGTGAGCGCGTCGAGAAGCGCCTGCGTCGGGTGCTCGTGCGCGCCGTCACCCGCGTTGACGACCCCCGCTTCGAGGCGCCGCGCGAGAAAGTGCGGTACGCCGGCGGAACCGTGTCGGATGACGATCAGGTCGGGGGACATCGCCTGGAGGTTCGTCGCCGTGTCGAGGAGCGACTCCCCCTTCTCGACCGAGCTGCCCTTCCCGCCGCTGAAGTTCAGCGAGTCCGCGGAGAGCCACTTCTCGGCGGTCTCAAAGGAAAACCGCGTGCGCGTGGATGGCTCGAAGAAGAGGTTCGCGACCATCCGGCCGCGCAGCGCTGGGACCTTCTTGATTTCCCGCTGCCCGATGGCCCGCATCGATTCGGCCGTGTCGAGGATGAGCGAGATCTCGTCCGGCTCGAGCTCTCCGATGCCGAGCAGGTCTTTCGACCGGAGGGCGGCGACTTTCGGCGACGGCGGCGTCAAAGTCGATGGATCCCCGGCACCGGAAGCCGGATACCGGTCTACGAGCCCGGCTTCTCCAGGATCCAGACTTCGTCGGCGCCGTCGGTCTCGGCGAACATCACCTTGATGACCTCGCGCTGCGCCGTCGGGACGCTCTTGCCGACGTAGTTCGCCTCGATCGGGAACTCCCGGTGCCCCCGATCGATCAGGACCGCGAGCCGGATGGCGCGGGGGCGCCCGAGGTCGATGACCCCGTCGAGCGCGGCGCGGATCGTGCGGCCCGTGTAGAGGACGTCGTCGCAGAGCAGCACGGTGCGCTCGTTCAGGTCGAACTCGATCTCGGTCTTCTTCAGAACGGGCTGAGACGCGATGGTCGAGAGGTCGTCGCGGTAGAGCGTTATGTCGAGCGTGCCGACGGGAAAGGGCTCCCCGACGAGGTCCGAAAGCCTTTCTGCCAGCCGCGTCGCGAGAGGGACGCCCCGCGTGCGGATGCCGACGAACGCGAGCCCCGGGAGATCCTTCTGGCGCTCAGCAATTTCGTTCGCCATCCGGTCGATCATCCGGCTGATGCGCTCCGCGTCGAGGATCTTCGCCTTCTTGAGGAGGAGGGTCTCGGTCAAGTCCGCGCGAGTGTATAGAAGGCCAGCCCGGGTTTCAAACTCTGCATTCGCGATCGCGAAGAGAGCGCCGCGGACCGGTTAGAAT
>JBKJVY010000262.1:0-3841 GCA_046717185.1 Thermoanaerobaculia bacterium | reverse complement strand
TGGGAGACCCGGCGCCGGCGGGGCCCGGGTCACGACTGGGCGGTCGTGCGCCTCTGCGCGCGCGGATCGATCCGGCGGATCGAGGTGGACACGACACACTTCAAGGGGAACGCGCCCGGGAGCTGCTCCGTCGAAGTTACCGACGCTCACGGTGAGTCGCTCGCTCCGGACGTCCGCTGGCGCGAGATCCTGCCGCAGACCGGCCTTCGCGCGAACGAGCTTCACCGCTTCGAGGCGCTTGCGCCGGACGCGCCGCCGGCGTCGCACGCCCGGTTGAACATCTTCCCGGACGGCGGTGTCGCGCGGCTTCGCCTCTTCGGCGCGGTCGCCGGCTCGTCGCCGGCGCGTCCGTGACGACCGCGCTCGAGCGGCTGAACGCGCTCTCTCCGGAGGAAGCCGAGGCGCGGCTCCTCTCCTGCTGCGGCTCTGCGGCGTGGGCGCGGGGCGTGGCCGCGGCCCGACCCTTCCGGAGCGAGGGCGATCTCGCGGAAGCGGCCGACCGGATCTGGCGAGGCCTTTCGAGGGCGGACTGGCTCGAAGCCTTCGCCGCACACCCGAGGATCGGGCCGCGCGTCGCCGCGGGGGCCGGGCATACGGCCGCGTGGTCCCGCGAAGAGCAGCGGGGGACGGATGGCGCCTCCCCCGGAACGCTCGCGAGCCTTGACGCCGTGAACCGCGAGTACGAGAGTCGGTTCGGCCACGTCTTCATCGTCTGCGCGTCCGGACGGACCGCGGACGAGATGCTCTCGCTCGCGCGGCAGCGCCTGGGCAACGAACCGGGGACGGAGCTCGCCCTCGCGGCGGAGGAGCAGCGTAAGATCACTCAGCTTCGTCTGGAAAAGCTCCTCGCGCCGGGAGAAAAATGAGCGGCATCACGACCCACGTGCTCGACACGTCCCGCGGCCGGCCTGCGGAGGGTGTCCCCGTCCGGCTCGACGTGCGGATCGAAGACGGATGGAGGTCTCTCGGCAGCTCCCTGACCGACCGGGACGGCCGGGCGCAGGACCTCTTCACTGCCGATCCGCCCGCCGGGACCTACCGGCTCACCTTCGGCACCGCCACGTACTTCTCGTTCAGCGGCGTCGAGGGGTTCTACCCGATTGTGGAGGTCGTGTTCGAGGTGCGCGACCCGACGCAGCATCACCACGTGCCGCTGCTCCTCTCGCCGTTCGGTTACACGACCTATCGCGGGAGCTAATCGTGTTCCTCGGCGCGAACCGCTACGGAAAGTCCGGCATCCGGCTCGTGAAGCTCGTGCGGCAAGCGGAACAGCACGACCTGAAGGATCTCACCGTGTCGGTCGCGTTCGAGGGGGACTTCGAGGTCGTCCACACCGCCGGGGACAACTCCGCGGTGCTGCCGACCGATACCATGAAGAACACGGTGTACGCGCTCGCGAAGCAGCACACGCTGGAGCACATCGAGGCCTTCGGTCTCGCCCTCGGCGGTCACTTTCTCGCCGCGAACCCGCAGGTGTCCCGCGTGGTCGTGGAGATCCGGGAGCGGATGTGGGAGCGGCTCGAGGCCGGTAAACGCCCCGCCCCGTGCACTTTTCTCGGTTCCCGCGGAGAGACGCGGACGGCGTCGGTCGACTACTCGCGGGAGCGGGTCTCGATGCGTTCCGGCCTCGACGACCTTCTCCTTCTGAAGAGCTCGCGCTCCGCGTTCTCCGGCTTCCTGCGCGACCGCTATACGACCCTCGCCGACACCGAGGACCGGATCCTCGCGACCGCACTTACCGCGAGCTGGCTCTACCGGGAGAGCGGTGGGAACTTCACCCGGCTCTGGGCCGACGTGCGGCAGGCGCTCCTCGATGCATTTGCCGATCACGACAGCCGTTCGGTGCAGCACACGCTCTATGCGATGGGCGAAGCCGTCCTCGAGCGCTGCCCGGAGGTGGAGGAAATCCGCCTCACGATGCCGAACAAGCACCACCTGCCTGTGGATCTCTCGCCGTTCGGGCTCGTGAACGAAAATGACGTGTTCGTCGCCACCGAAGCGCCCTACGGCCTGATCGAGGCGACGGTGACGAGGGATCGCCCGGTCTGAAGGAACGAAACACGTCGTGAATTGCCGCGTTCTCTCGAATGAGTAGGAGGAAGGAATGATTCTCACAGCGCGTTTCGCGACAGCGACGTCTCTGGCCCTTATTCTGGCTCTCGGAGTTTCCGGCTGCGCGAACGAGAAAGCAGACGAGAAGACAGCTTCCGCGCCGGAGGCGCCGCTATCGACCGGCTACGAGACCGCGATAGCGGCACATGCCACCAAGCCCATTTTCCGTCCGACAGGCACCGCACCGGCAGTGTGGGGCCCGGGGGATCTTTACTCGCTATTAGCCACAGGCGAGGAGACGAACAATGCTTTCTTCCAGTTCGAGGCGATCGTTCCAGGCGGCGGCGGACCTCCGCCGCACGTACACAGCAGGGAGGAGGAAACGTTTTACGTCGTGAGCGGTAGTCTGGAGATCCTTCTGGGAGATAAGACGTATCACGCCAAGCGAGGGGATTTCGTCTACATCCCGCGAGGCACGGTTCACAGGTTCAAGAATGTCGGGAGCGATATGGCCGTGCAGCTTGTGACGTTTGTCCCGTCGGGGATGGAACGGTTCTTCCAGGAAGTCTTTCCCGAGGTGAAGGATCGTAACGCCGCGCCTCCTCCGATAACGGAAGAACTCATTCGGAGGATGACCGAGGCCGCGCCGAAGTATGGAATGGAGATTGTGCCGCCTCCCGATAGCCGCAAATAGTTCGGAGCTCGGAAGCTCTCACCGGAGACGGCGTAGGCTTGGAGGCTTGCCGGCATAACCGAAACGAGGAGAGGGGAGCACGAATGGTCCGATTCCAGGTTTCGCTCGGTCGGAGCGGGGGAGACGTTCTCGTCAACGGGAACTACGTCAGCGGCAGCAATCCCGTGTTTGTGGACCGTGTCGTCGTCGAAGAGCTGGACGCCCAGGGAAACGCGGTCGGGGCGTCGACCCACCGCCTAAACAAGAGCATCGATCCGGTGCCCGGTTCGACCCTGCTCGTGACGAAGACGCCGTCCGGATCGAACGTCCGAGGCGTGCGGGCCACGGCACACTACATCGAGATCGACCGGTCGGAGAAGTCGGCGGTCTTGAACCTCTAGCAGGCTGCTGAAAAATGGATGCGGGCGTCGTGTCCGGGCTTTTGCAGACCGCGGCGCGGTAGAGTCTGGATCAAGCAGAAGCATCCCCCGTGAGCAAAAGCCCGTCCACCCTTCGGGTTGCGGCGGCGCTACGCCGTCTGCGGCGACGCCGCTCCTCAACGATGCGCCCGCATCGCCTGCGTCGCGGCTCCTTGCATCCGGCCTGGCGGCGCTCGCAACGCCGCCTCACACCCTTTTTCAGCACCCTGCTAGAGCGAGGACCGAGGCAGGGTCGGTTAGAGGGCTCCCGTCCGGCTCTTCAGGATCTTCACGAACGAGCGGCCGCGCAGCTCGTCCAGCGTCAGCCCGCTCTTCTCGACGGCCTCCTCTTCGGTGAGCGCCCCGGAGCTCCACGCACGCAGGAAGTGGTTCAGCAGGCCCTGCCCGGTGGCGGCGTCGTCGAACACTTCGCCGACAAGAGTCGCCTGCCCCGCCTTCTCGACGAAATTCCGGAGGCGCGCGGACGCCGCGTCGAGACCCTCCAGGAAGAAGGCGTAGAGCGCGGCGTAGCGGGTCGGGAGCTGGGCGGGATGGAGGTCCCACCCCTGATAGAAGCCGTGCGCGAGAGAGTGGCGCACGTGGTCGTAGTGGAGTTTCCACGCCGCGTGGACCGCCACCCGGTTTTCCTTCATCTGCGTGGCCGTGAGCGGGGCGCCCCTCGCGCGGTGCAGCGGAA
>JBKJVY010000261.1:0-2614 GCA_046717185.1 Thermoanaerobaculia bacterium | reverse complement strand
ACGTCGTTGCGAAAGATCTCTGCGATCCTGCCAATCGCCTGCGCCTCGAGATTGGGGTCTGCCGTGGTCTCCACTTGATCGATCAATCCCACCAGCTTTCAGCTTTCTCTCCAACGGTGAGCTCGGGTCGCAATTGGGTTCGCCGTTCCCGACCGGTTACCGAAACACCGAGCGCGGGATTGGCCTCCGGAATCGCGTCCACCGCGCCGCTCATGAGGTCGGTCAACGCGGCCTCTTTGGCGAACTTGAGCACGACACGTTCGATGCGAGGCGTGCCACGGTGGTAATCCGAGTTGGCCTCGAATTCCATCATCGTCTCTGGGATGTAGCGGACGAACCGATACGGGCCATTGCCGATCGGGTTGGTCCAGAAGTCCCACTGCGTGAGCTTCGCCCGGTCCAGGTGCTGCAACCGATGCTTCGGGTAGTGAACGACGTCCACGTTGTAGCGACGCGCGGCGACCCGGCAGCGCACGGCGATCGTGTGGTCGTCGTGGACGGTGATCGACTCGAACCAGCCCGGCGCGGCGATGCCAACGTCCGGATGCGTGAACAGTTCGAGGCTGAACGCGACATCGTGCGCCGTGACCGGCACGCCGTCATGCCAGCGGATGTCCGGCCGCAGGTAGTACGTCCACTCGTGATGGTCGGCGGAGTGCTCCCATCGTTCGGCCAGCCGACCTTCCAGCTCTCCCCTTTCGTTTTGGGTCATCAACGGCAGGAAGACGAGGCGCTCGGCGTTGGTGGCATCCGGCACGAGAGTGTCCGCGCCGCTGCTGTATCCGATTGTGACGGTCGACGCGCGGCGGGACGCGCGATCCGCGCCGCGCCCGCATCCCGCCGCGGCGAGCGCGAGCATCCGCAGCAGCCACTCGCGCCGCGCGATCGCGGCGAGGGCCGCGAGTTGACTGCCTCGCGTCGTCCTGCCCTGAGCGAGCCTCAACGGCGTGCCCGCAAGTCGAAGGGCCTGCCCTGAGCGAGCGCATCCGGCCCCGCGAGTCGAAGGGGTCATTCTTCCAGCCACAGATCCTCCATGTGCTCGACTGCGTCGGCCCACCAGGGACTGCTCAGCCCGCAAACTCTCCGGTGGGCGAACTGGTAGTTGACGCGTGGGGACAGGAAGGTGATCGGGACATCCATCCGGAAGATTTCCAGAAGTTCCTGATACACCTCGTCCTCCACATCCGGGGCGACCATCGTCCCCGCCCGCTCGAGGAGATCGAGCAGTCTCGGGTTCCGGTAGCCCATCGGGTTCCGGGCAAAGTACTTCTGGAGCCACGTGGCTTCACTGCTGACAAAACCGAGAAGGGCCTCGAACCCTCCTGTGTCTCGCCTTTCATTGAGCACGGCTTGATCGACAGTCTGGATGTCCATCCGCACACCCACCTGTCGAAACTGCTCCTGCAGATACAGCTCCATGTTCCCGAAGGTGCTGTACGAGCTCACGACCGCTGTGAAACGGAAAGGTCGACTGTCACGTTCCCGCACGCCGTCTCCGTCGAGATCATGCCACCCGGCATCATCGAGCAGCGTGCGCGCACGCGCGCGGTCGAACGCCACAGGATCATCCGGTTCCGAACGCTGGAGCTGACGAAGCGTAAAGGGGCCGTCAACGAGCGGCCCGTCCGGCAGGTTGGCGGCGTGTTGCAGCTCCCGCCGGTTGATGGCCAGCGTGAGCGCCCGCCGGACGCGGGCATCGCGGAAGAGTGGGTGTTCGAGGTGCCAGTAGATGCCCCAGGCGGCGGTGCCGACGTACCGGTGATACACGCGGAAGCGGGGATCGGCCGCGACCGTGGGGATCTGCGCCGGGCTGGCTTCATCGAGGACATCGAGGTTGCCGCTGAGCAGGTCGATCAGGCCTGCCTGACGGTCCTGGGCCACGAATTTGAGTGTGACGCGCTCGATCCGCGGCCGTCCTCGGTAGTGGTCGGGATTCGCCGCCAACTCCATCATGGTGTTCGGCACCGAGCGGACGCACCGGTAAGCGCCGTTGCCCACCGGGTGAGCCCAGAATTCCCAGTCATAGAATGCGGCCGGATCCAAATCCCCGAGCAGATGCTTCGGGTAATACACACCCCACCAGTCGGGCCCCGTGACGGGTCGGGCATAGCGAACCACAACGGTCGAATCGTCGACGACGGTCGTCGTTTCGATGGTGCTCGCCTGAGGCCAGAGGACCTGAGGATGCGTCCAGAGATCGATGGTGAACTTGACGTCGTGCGCGGTGACCGGCGAGCCGTCATGCCATCGGACATCGGTCCGCAGGGAGTACGTCCACTCGCGATGATCGGATGAATGCTCCCACCGCACTGCGAGCCGCGCCTCCGGTTGACCGTTGCGGTCTCTGGTCACGAGCGGAAGAAAGACCAGGAACTTGGCGGCGTTGTCGACCGCCGGACTCAGCGCGGCGATGTCGTATCCGATGATGGCGGTGGAGGCCCGCCTCGACGCGCGTGACGCGGCGGGGTCGTCGCGGTGGCAGCCTGCGGCGGCAAGGGCCAGCATGCGCAGCAGCCACTCGCGCCGCGCGATCGCGGCGAGGGCGGCTTGTCGTTGCACCTGCGTCATGATTCTCGTGCTCGTAGCTCCTCAAACAAGGCCTACAGCTAGGGCC
>JBKJVY010000260.1:0-3110 GCA_046717185.1 Thermoanaerobaculia bacterium | reverse complement strand
TCACGTTGCCGGGCTTCAGGTCCCGGTGCACGATCCCCTGCCGGTGCGCCTTGTCCAGGGCGTCCGCGATCTCGATCCCGAACCGAAGCACCTGTTCGAACGGCAACGGGCCCTTCAGCAGCCGGTCCGAGAGCGTCTCGCCCTCGAGGTACTCCATGACGAGGTACTCGATCTCGCCCTCGCGCCCGACGTCGTAGAGCGCGCAGATGTGCGGGTGCGAGAGCTGCGAGATCGTCTTGGCTTCCCGCTCGAACCGCTGGCGCGACTCCGGCGACGCGGACAGGTGCGGAGGCAGCACCTTCACCGCCACCGTGCGCTCCAGCCTCGTGTCCTTCGCCCGATAGACCTCCCCCATCCCTCCCGCGCCGATCGAAGCGAGAAGCTCGTAGGGACCAAGACGAGTGCCGGGGGAGAGCGTCACGTTACGCTCCGAGCCGCTCGATGCCGGGGAAACCGTCGAATCCACTGTCGAAGCTCAGGATTCGATCGACGCCCTGTTGCTCCATCACAGCAAGGTGAAGGGCATCCCGCGCCGAAAGCCGCTGGTTCCCGAAAACGATCGCCTTTGCCCGCTCGACCCCCGCGCGATCCACGGGAAAGATCTCATCGACGACCCCGAGCAGGGCTTCAAATGTCGGCTGGATCGCGTCGCGTCTCTCGATCGCGACGTAGCGGTGAAGAATCTCCTGAAGGACCTCCGCATCCGTCACGAGACGCTCCCGTTCGGAGATGCATCTCTCGAGCAACGCCTGCGCCTCGGCTTTGCGCGGGTGAGGCGCTCCGACGAGATACATCGGGATGTTGGAGTCGATGAAAATCAACGTCCGTCACTCAAGTAGCCGCTCTCGATCTCCGCGAGCATCTGGTCGATGTCCGCGGTCGGAAAAGAGTGGCGGGCCGCGGCCCGGATCGCTTCGATCTTCTTCCTGGAATCGGTCCTCGGCTCGCGGCGGCGGGCTGCACGGAGCGCCTGTCGTACCCACTCCGCGACCGTCATTCGCTGGGCCCGCGCCGCGCGCTGGATCTCCCGCAGCTCGGGCTCGTCCAGCAAAACTTGTAGTCGCTTACTCATGTATATGAGTCTATATTACTCATGGCAGTTAGGCGAACAGCGTGTTGACTGCGAGGCGACACGAGTAGTTGTCACTTACGCTTCTCCGGCGCCCAGCCGACGACGACGTTGATCGGTAGCGAGGCGTCTTCCGGGCGCCGCGAGTTGACCACGAAGCGCTGGCCGTCCGCCAAGACGTCGTAGTGGTTGCGGGCCTCGACGACCGGCAGGATCCGTGTCTGGAAGAGCGCCCGCGGCGTTTCCGTCTCGAACTCCGGTGTGGCCCGGACGTCTACGCTCATGATCTTCCGGTCAGGGGAGACGTAAAAGAGCTCGCGTCCGTCCCCCCTCCAGCGCGGCTGGGTGCCGCCGCCCGTGGAGATCTGCCGGCGAACGTTCGCCTCCGGAAAGCTCCGCACGAAGATCTCGGAAGTACCCGACTCCTCGGACTGGTAGGCCAGCCATCGCCCGTCCGGCGAGAGGCGCGCCGAGAGCTCGTTGTACGCCGCCGAGAGGACCGGACGGTCCGTCCCGGTCTGCAGGTCCCGCACCCCGACGTCGAAGCCGAACTTCGGCCAGTCGATGGTCGCGTAGAAGAGGAGCCGTCCGTCCCGCGACCAGTCGTCGAGAGGCGTGAACATCCGAGCCTTGTACAGCAGCCGCTCCTTCTCTCCGCCGTGAGCGTCACGGACGTAAACCTCACCCGAGGGAAAAGCCGCGTAGATGATGCGGCGGCCGTCCGGGCTCCAGAGAGGCGTTGCCACGAGGGGAGACCGCTGTGCGGAGACGCGCGAGGAGCTCCCGCGCTCGAGATCGATCATCCAGATCGTCAGCCCCAGCGCTCCCGGCTCGGCTCGCCCGACCGCGAGCCAGCGACCGTCCGGCGACAGCGCGGGCTCCAGGTATGCGCCCGGGGGCCCGACTGTCCCCACTTCGCGGCCGGAACGGTCGTACCAGAGGAGTCGGGTGGAAGCGAGACCCCCCGTCTGATAGGCAATGATGCCGGTGGAGGATGCCGTAAAGGCCGTGGCGAGAGTCGAGATGCCGTCCCACCAGACATCCTCGACGAAGGGAATGGCCTCTCCGACGACCTGCAGGCGGCGCGCGTCGAATGCCTGGCTCATGAGCCGGTCCCCGATTCGATAGAGAAGGAACCCGGCAGAATAAACGGCTCCCGAGTTGGCGACGGCGAGCAGCCTCGTTTCGCTCGAGTCGGTCGCGGCCACGGTCACGCCGGTCTCGCGCGGGCCTCCGCCGAAAGCGAAGTAGAGAAAGTGACGACCATCGGGGAGGAAGCTCGGCCAGCGGAAGAAGTCTCCGCTCTTCGAGGTCAGATGCGGCAGAGGGGTCGCCTGCCCGCCCGCCTCGGCGACCCGTGCGATCTGGCCTCCCGCGTTCGCAGAGAAGATGATCGAGCCGGCGGAGCCCCACGACCCGCCGCGCGGGGCGGCCGCGTCGCAGAGCGTCTGCGGCGTTCCTCCGGACGCCTCGATCTTCTTCAGCTTCCCCTGGGCAAAGAAGGCGAGGAACCGTCCGTCGGGAGACCAGAACGGGTAGTTCGCGCCGTCGGTCCCTTCGAGAGCCCGCGACTCGAGGGAGTCGAGCGCCCGCGTCCAGAGGAGGTCGCGACCGTCGGCGGTCGTCGCGACGAAAGCGAGCCGGCGGCCGTCGGGAGAGAGCGCGAGCATCCCCTGGAACGTCGTGTCGCGCGGAGGCGGCACCGTGAAACGGACCGGCACGACCGGCGCGGACCGCACTCCCCGCCACGGCGCGAAGATCGCCGCGAGCAGCGCCAGCAGCAGGCCGGCGGCGACCATCCACCCCGCAGACTGGCCGCGTCGCGGGCGGGGAACGACGCCAGTCGCGGAGACCGGAGCCCGTGCGATCTCGTCGAGTTCGAGGGCCACGTCCCGCGCGCTCTGCCAGCGCCCCTCCGGATCCTTGACGAGGCACCTCCGCACGACGCGGTCCAGGCCCGGCGGCGACATCGGCGCGAGACTGGAGACGCGCGGAGGCTCCGTCGCCATGATCGACGAGATGAGCGACGCGTGGCTCTCGC
>JBKJVY010000259.1:0-4175 GCA_046717185.1 Thermoanaerobaculia bacterium | reverse complement strand
GATCAATTGCTCCCGCGTCGTAATCCTGCGCACGGCCGTTGGGATAGGAGAAGATCCGGCACGGGCGCCCCGTCAGCTCCGCGACGGCGTCGAGGGAGGCATCGATCTCGTCGTCCCGCTCCTGCGGCGTGAGCAGGGAGAGGATCGCGTGCGATCGCGAGTGGGCGCCGAACTCCACCATGCCGGAGGCAGCCATCTCCGCGACTGCGCTGCGGCCGAGGATCCGGTAGGGCGAGCCGGCCTCGATGGGGGCGCCAAGGTCGTCGCCGAGGGCCTGGACGATCTTCCGCAGCTCGATCAACAGGAGCGGCTGGGCCTTTGCCTTGAGCCGCGCCTGGAGCGAAACCGATGCGCAGGCTTTGCCCGCCGGCGTAGACAAGTCGTGCCGATGGCCCTCGTACTCGAGCCACGGCCGGCGGGTCACGGTCAGCGCCCGGTGCAATCGGCAGGACCAGGTCGTGTCGCTCGTCCCCACCAACCCCGTGGCCAGGAACACGGTGGCGGGCAGCCCGCGTTCCTGCAGGACGGTCCACGCGACATCACGCACGCTCTGGAAGCCGTCGTCGAACGTCATGACCGCGCTGGGCCGGCGGACATGTCCCGCGCGCAGCTTTTCGGCGGCCTCGGAGAGAGCAAGCACTTCGAAATGCCGCTGAAGGTAATCCGCCTGCCGCCGGAAAGACCCCTCGTCGAGGAAGCACCAGTCCTCCACGGGAAGAGGAGAGGCAACGACCGCGTGATACATGACGATGGTGACCCGGTCGGCGTGCACCGCCCGGTGGAAGAGGCGGGCCGGCGGCGCCAGCGTTCGGTAGGCCAGTGACTTCAGGAACGCTCTCACGCCGACATGTCAGAACGGGAAGGTCGCGCCGAGCGCGAGGAGCTGCGTCCGGAAGATGCCCGAGGGGCGGGTGGAGGCGGAGTTCTCCAGTGCGTAGTACAGGTTCCAGGTCAAGCGCCGGCGCTTCCAGTCGGCGGTCGCCGTCCATTGCCGGCGGCGATCGAGTCTCTCGAAGTTACCGGCCCCGGGGTCGTCGACGGAATAGGGCCGGCGGCGATGCCGGAAACGGAAGGTCAGGTAGAGGTCGCGGGTCGCCGCGGAACGCACGCGGAGGTACAACTCGCTCTGGGTGAGGGCTTCGTTGGGGTTGGTCGCGCGCCGAGCGCCGAGGCGCACGCCCACCTCGGGGGAAAAGCGCCGGCCGAAGCCGCGGTAACGCGCGGCGCCGCCGAGGTTGAGGACGTCGAGGGTCTCGTCGGCGCGGATTTCGAAGGACTCGTGGCGGTACTCCCCGAGGCCCATCACCTCGACGTCTTCGTTTACGCGATACGAGTATTCGCCGTTGAGCCCCGTGATTCCGGTGCGGTCCAAGACATCTCCCGCCTCGCGGCTCGGGCGCCCCGCGAGGTAGTACGCCGAGACGTCGAAGCCTCGGGGCCTGGGCTCCCGTCGGAGCCCGACGGTGATGCCGTGACTGGGATCGAAGGCGTCGTAGCGAACGTAGTCCGCCTCCGCGTACGCATGGATAGGGCTCGCGCGGCGGAGCCGCCTCCCAACGCGTCCCTCGAACTGGGCCGCCCAGACGTTCTCCTCCGGCCCCCCGGGGGAAGTCTGGAAGAAGTTATCGAAGTAGAGGCCGCCAATCCTGACGTGCCCTTCGTAGCGCGGACTTCCGCTCCTCACCTGTGCGGCGGCCGGCGGAACGATGCCCGCCACGATCAGCAACGACCACCAGACGATGCGTGCGCTCATTCTCCTTCTCCTCCTCGGGCGATTCCGCCGCGGGGAGTCCACGCCCGGACCCGATCTCCCCGCAGGATGGAAAGAACGCCCAGGAACGCGGCGGCGTTCACCAGGCAGAAGTAGTAAGGGATGGTCAGTAGCCTCGACCGGCCCGGTCTCGTCCTCCGCGTTACGAACCCCACGAATGCTGCGGCGTAGAACACCGTCTGGAGGCCGAGCATGACGCTGAAAAATCGCATCCACGGGGCCAAAGCCAGGTTCGACGCGAAAAGCCCGATCAGGAAGAAGGGCACGAGGTGGCGCAGGAGTTTGTGCGAGATCAGCTCGACGGAGTAAAACCCCGACCTCCAAAGGTCCGCGCCAAGCCCCAGCAGGGCGCGCACGCTGTGGTTGGTGACGCGGACCTTCCGCCGGAACTCGTCGCGCCCCTCGACGGGGGCCTCCTCCCAGGCCACGGCTTGCGGCTCGAAGATCAGGCGGAAGCCCTGCAGGACGATGCGCGCCGAGACGGCGATGTCGTCGGCCTGGGCGGGATCGGCGATGGGCACATAAAGGTCGCGGCGCACCGCGTACAGCGCGCCGTCCGCCGCGAAGATGCTGCCGAGGTCGCTCTCCAGGCCCTTTTGCCATTTGTCGTAGCGCCAGTACAGGTTCTCGCCGCCCTCCGTGGCGTCGGCGCGGGGCGCGGCGCGCTGCTTCTTGTTCCCGCAGGCGCCGCCGACCGTGGGATCGGCGAATCCCTGCACGAGGCGCTGGACGCTGTCGGGCTCGAGCATCGCGTTGGCGTCGGTCAAGACCAGGACTTCGCCCCGGGCCTGCCGCGCGCCCTCGTTCAGGGCCCCTGCTTTCCCCTTTCGTGGGAGGCGCAGCACGCGCAGCCGTGGCCCCTCGTACCCGACTGCGATCGCTTCTGTCCCGTCGGTCGAGCCGTCGGAGACGACGAGGACCTCGAGAAGGCCCTCTGGGTACGCGAGGGCGAGGCTGTTGCGGATCTTGGCCTCCACGACATCCTCCTCGTTGTGGACGGGGACGATCAGGCTTACGGGCGGGGTCACGCGGCCGCGGGCGACGGGACGCGGGCGTGTCCGGCTCAGCACGTAGATCAGCGCCGGATACCCGAAGTAGACGTAGGCGCAGACCGCGAAGGACGCCGCGAAGATGCAGAGGGCGGGGGTCATGCCGACTCCAGGCGATAGCGGTCCAGGATCACGGCCGCCACTCTGTCCCAGGCGAAGCGTCCGAATGCCTCCGAGCGTGCCTCGGCCCCGAGACGAGCGGCCAGCCCCGGCTCATCGAGGATGCGCGTGAGGGCGGCGGCCAGCGCATCGGCGTCGTCAGGCGGCACCAGAAGACCGCTTGCACCGTCCACCACCGCCGCCTCCATCGCCCCCACGCGCGTCGCCACGATGGGCAGTCCGAAGGTCTGCGCCACATGGAGCGCTCCGCTCTGGTACACCTCGCGGTACGGAAAGACCGCTGCCGCCGCCAGACCCATCCAGGCCGCGACCGCCCCGGATTCGACGTACCGGGGCACGAAGCGCACGCGCGGGAGGATCCCGAGGTGCAGAGCCAGCGCCTCGTGGGCCGCGAGATCGAAGTCCGGCGCCGGGAAGCCGGCGAGCACGAGAATCACGGGGCCGCGCCGCGGCGGCGGAATGCGCGCAAAGGCATGGAGCAGGAGCTCCGTGCCCTTGTAGGCCGAAAGCGTCCCGAAGAAGAGGAGGACGCGGTCGTGAGTCGCGAGTCGCAGGTCCTCGCGTATGGCATCCGGGCCCAGCCCGGGATCCTTCAACTCCTCGAAGAGGGCCTGGTTCCCGTGCGGAATGACGGCGACGCGCTCCGGCCGCAGGCCAAAGGCCTCCCGGAAGGCGCGTGCGTTGACGTCGAAGTGGACGAAGACCACCGCGAACTGATGGTAGAGGCGGGTGAACAGGGAGCGGACGACACGGGAGGCGCGGCGCCGGCCCGCCCGGGCGGAGAACGGATAGACGTTGTGACAGACGTCGGCGAGCCGGAAGCCCATCCAGCGCAGGACGAGGACGCAGGCGAGGTCGCTGGGAAACCGGATGTCGCCGAGCTGCACGACGTCGGGCCGGTTGCGGCGCAGGTAGAGGATCAGCCGGATCCATTCGCGATAGTAACGGAGGGCCCGGCCGACGCGGCGCAGCCTGCGGAATGCGGCGGCCGCGGGCGAGGCCGCTATCGGTCCCGGAGGCTTGGGGTCCCACAGCCGGAGGAGCTTACAGACGCGGAACGCGTGGGGAAGGCGCTCCAGCTCGTAGTGCCGATCGGTGATGAGGGTGACCTCGGCCCCCGCCGCCGCCAGGGCACGGCAGAGCTGGAAGGCGTAGTGGATGAGCCCTCCCCTTCCCGCGAACTCGACCACAACGATCGTCACCGGGCCCCCGCGAGCGCCCGGCGGTACACAGCT
>JBKJVY010000258.1:0-8156 GCA_046717185.1 Thermoanaerobaculia bacterium | reverse complement strand
GACGTGAAGATGAAGAACTCGGCGCCGATCGTGGAGACTCTGACGGTGTACGTCGGCGACCTGATCGCCGGGACCTGACGCAGCGTTTCGTCCTGAGGGTCGAAGGACCCGGTGCGAAAACGCAAGGGATCCCTCGCGGAGCCTGTCCTGAGCGGAAGACCGCAGTCGAGAGGGACACAGATCCCTCGCTTCGCTCGGGATGACAAGGGAGGGCGAAGGGCTCGGGATGACGGGGAAACCGCTGTCATTCCGAGGAGCGCAGCGACGAGGAATCCCCTTCGTTTCAGGGGATCCTTCGCTGCGCTCAGGATGACAGTTGGACTCTCGGGATTGTGGCCCGACTAAGATACGCACCGCTTGGCCGTCTCGATCGATCTCTCTCCGCGCACGGCCCTCGTTACCGGGGGTTCCCGCGGGATCGGACGCGCGACCGCCGAGCTCCTCGCCGAGGCCGGCGCGAAGGTTGCGGTCAACTATCGGAAGGACGACCGCCGGGCCGAGGATTTTGTCCGGCAGGTCCGGTCCGCAGGAGGCGAGGCACTCGCCCTCGCGGGCGACGTGTCGCAGCCGGAAGAGGCGCGCCAGCTCGTCCGGGACGTTGTGGCCGCGTGGGGGCGCCTCGACGTCGTTGTCAACAACGCCGGGATCTGGGAAGAGGACCGGGCCGGCGCGGGAAATCTCGAAACGTGGGACCGCACCTTCGCCGTCAACGTCCGGGGCGCGTTCGTTCTGACGGACGCGGCCATCGCTCCGATCGAGAAGGAAGGCGGCTCGATCGTCTTCGTCTCCTCGACCGCCGGCCAGCGGGGGGAGGCGCGCCACTCCGCGTACGCCGCTTCGAAGGGGGCCCTGATCTCTTACACGAAGTCGCTCGCCGCAGAGCTCGGTCCGCGCGGGATCCGCGTCAACTGCGTCGCGCCCGGCTGGGTGGACACCGACATGACCGCGGAGGCTCTCGGCGACCGGGAGGCGCGGGCGGAGATTGAGCGCTTGATTCCGGTCGGCCGGGTCGGCCGCCCCGCGGACGTCGCCGCCGCGATTCTCTTCCTCGTCTCGGACCTCGCCCGCCACGTGCAGGGCGAGGTGTTGAACGTCAACGGCGGAAGCGTGCTCTCGGGATAGCCCCGGGAAACGGAGAGTGATGGACAGATTCGACCGGAACGACCGCCGTTTTCTTCTCGCGTGCCTCGTCGTGATCGCCGTGGGCTCGGCGCTGACCGCGGCGCTCTTCCACCGGGCGTTCCCGGAAGCGTCGATCGAGTTTCGAGTGAACCGCTCCGAGGCGCGCGATCTCGGGGCGAAGTTCCTGCGGGAGCTCGGGCGTCCGATCGAAGGGACCCGGTTCGCCGCGCGCTTCGAGGTGGAAGACAACGCGAAGGTCTATCTCGAGCGGGAGCTCGGGCTCGAGCGCGCGGGGCGCTTTTACGGTACCGACGCGAAAGTGTGGCGCTGGAAGATGCGCTGGTTCCGGTCGGGCACCAAGGAGGAAGAGAAGGTCGAGATCACGCCGCGGGGCGACCTCGCCGCTTTCGAGTCGGTGCGGAAAGAAGACGCCCCCGGCCCGCGGCTCTCGAGCGAGGCCGCTCGAGCGGTGTCGCGACAATTCCTCGAGAGGCGGGGGCTTTCGGCGGCCGCGTTGAAGCCGATCGAGGTCACGCCGATCACCCGCCCGAAGCGGTCCGACTGGACCTTCGTGGACGAGAAGACCGGCTTCCGGATGGGGGAGGCAACCGTCCGTTATGCGACGACCGTCGCGGGGGGCGAGGTCACGGCGTTCCGGGAGTTCGTCCACGTGCCGGAGTCGTGGCTGCGGGACTACGGCCGTCTCCGGTCGAAGAACGAGGCGGCCGGGACAGTGGCGACGTTCGGGTTCTTCCTCACGCTCGTCGCGATGCTCGCCGTTCTCGTCGCGAAGATCGTCCGGCGCGACGTGCCGTGGAAGCTTGTCGCCGCTTTCGGATTGATCGCGTTCGTCCTCGCATTGCTCTCCATGCTGAACGAGATTCCGTTGACGCTGTACGAGTACGAGACGTCGAGCCCGCTCTCCAGCCACCTGACGAAAGTGCTCGTCCTCGGATTCCTCGGCGCGATCGCCACCGGGGCGGCGATCGCCCTCGTCGTCGCCGGCTCGGAGCCGATCTACCGCGAGCGATTCCCGAATGACCTGTCGCTGTCGGGAACGTTCTCGCGTCGGGGGATCCGCACGAAGCGGTTCTTCCGCGGTGTCGTGCTCGGCTACGCGCTGACGGCATTCTTCTTCGCCTACCAGGCGGTCTTCTACGTCGTTGCCGCCCGGTTCGGAGCCTGGGCGCCGGCGGACATCCCCTACAGCGACATGCTGAACACGGCGTTCCCCTGGGCGGTCGTTCTGCTCATCGGCTTCCTCCCGGCCGTCTCCGAGGAGGGCATCAGTCGGATGTTCTCGATCTCCTTCCTCGACAGGATCGGCGCGGGCCGGGTCATCGCGGTCCTCATCCCCGCGGTGATCTGGGGCTTCGGACACGCCGCGTATCCCAACCAGCCGTTTTACATCCGGGGCGTCGAGGTCGGGATCGCCGGGATCCTCATGGGAATCCTCATGCTCCGCTACGGGGTGCTCCCGCTCCTCGTCTGGCACTTCACGGTGGACGCGACCTACACTTCGCTCCTTCTTCTTCGCTCGGGCAACGCGTACTACGTCGTCTCCGGCGCGATCGCGGCGGGGATACTGCTCCTGCCTCTCGCCGTTTCCGCGGCTTTCTACTGGAAGCGGGGCGGCTTCCTCCCCGAAACCGGACTGACGAACGCGGACGAGGGCTTCGTCCCGACCCCGCCCGTGGCGGCCCTGGCGCCGGAGGAAGCGCCGCCGGTGCGTCGCCTGCCGCGGGGAAGGATTGCGGCCTCGGGGGTCGCCGCCCTCGTCCTCGCGGGCTCGTTCTTCTTTCCCGCGAAACCGCCCCAGTCGCTGTCCGAGGACGCGACGGGAAGGGACCGCGCGGAAACGATCGCCCGCCGGTTCCTTCAGGCCAACGGCGCCACCCTCGACCGCTACCGGATGGTGTCGTACCTGGGAACCGGGTTCCCGGACGATGAGGACGTCCGCCGGGCGAAGCCGCAGGAGAGCGGAGCGATCCCCGGCTTCTCGGAGGCCGCCGCGCGTTACGTGATCGCGCACGGCGGCGAGGCGGCATTCGACCGTCTCTCGAAGGAGTACCTTCCGCTCGCGTACTGGGTCGTGCGCTTCTTCGAGCCGGAAAAGAAGGAGGAGTGGAAGGTCCTCGTCGATGCCCGGCGCGCCCGCGTCGTCGGATTCGTGAACCCGAAGGAGGAGAGCGCGCTCGCGGCTCCGCCCCCGGGACCCGACGCCGCACGCGCGCGAGCGCTCACGGCCGCGGCGCGGCTCGGCTACCCGGCGAAGGACTACACCGCGGTGGACGTCGGAATGCAGGACCGCCCGAAGCGAACCGATACGACGGTCGTGCTCGAGGCCTCCCGCGCCGCGGTCGCCGAGGCGAATCCGAGGCTCACCGCCGTCTTCCACGGCGCGCGACTCGCGACGTTCCTTCCGTCGATCCGGGTACCCGAGGGCTACCTGCGGGAGCACCGCCGAAAGAGCGCGGCGGACTGGATCGTGCTCGCCGCGCGGATCGTCGCGATAGGGGCCTTCGTCGGCCTCTTCGTCATCCTCTTCCTGCGGCTCGTTCGCGCCACGGGGTTCCGCTGGCGCCGTCTGGTCGGGCCCCTGCTCGTCGTGCTCGGAGGGATCGTGGTCGCCCTCGCCACCTCGATTCCGACCGTCACGCGCACGTACCCGACCGAGCAGCCCTTCGCGCTTTTCCAGCTCGCGGCCGCCGTGTCGCTCACGATCGGCGGCATCGCCCTCCTCTGCGTGGCGGGCGGCGGCTTCGTGCTCCTGTCGGGGGCACGCCCGGGGTGGAGACAGGCGCTGCGCCGCGGAGGGTCCCTCACCGATGCGCTCGTCCGGGCCGGAGTGGCCGCGGCGGGGACGGCCGGTCTGGCCCGCTGGGTGGCCGTCGCGTCCTCGCGATTTCCGGAGCTGTTCGAGCCCGATCCAAACCTGCCTCGCTCCCTCGAACGGGCGTTGCCGGGCTATGCCGGCTTCTGGTCCGCCGCGACCTCGACGTTCACCCTCGGCGTCGTGGCCGCGACCGCCTCTCTCGCCGCGAGGCAGCCGAGCTTCCGCAGGCCGCTCTGGCGGGTCCTCGGAGTGGCCGCCGTGCTTCTCGCGCTCGTTCCGACGGGAGCGCGCTCAGCGGGGGAGTTCGCGGCGGCTTTCCTGCCCGAGCTTCTCCTCGCGGGATGGCTCGCGTTCTGCGCATTCGGTCTCCTGAAGGACCACGTCGCGGCCTGGGTCCTCTTCGGCGCCCTCTACTTCGGAGGAATGCGGGCGGCGGAGCTCCTCTCCCAGCCCGCGCCCGCCGACCGCTTCGCGGGCTGGACGGTCATGGTCCTCTGTGTTCTCGCTGCGGCGGCCCTCCTCGCCGGGCGCCGGGAGGAGGCCGCTCCCGAATCGCACGCGGCGCTGGTCGAGGTCGAGCCGGCGACGCCGTTGCCGACCCCTGCGGACGAGCCGTGAAGCGCCTCTTCGCGATCGCTCTCCTGCTCGCGGCCGCCCCATCCGCCGTTCTGTCCGCCGCCCCGGACCCGCTCGTCGCGCGCGTCCGCGCGTACCGGTCCGCGCACGAGCTCGCCATTCTCGACGAGCTGACGAAGCTCCTCGCGCTCCCGAACGTGGCCTCGGACCGCGAGAACATCCGGGCGAACGCGCACGCGATCGACGTCCTCTGCAAGCGCCGCGGCATGAAAACGACGCTTCTCGAGTCGGAAGGGAGCCCGCCCGCGGTGCTCGCGGAGCTCGCCGTTCCCGGCGCCCGCCGCACGGTGGCGTTCTACGCTCATTACGACGGCCAGCCCGTCGATCCCGCCCGGTGGGCGGGGAATCCCTGGCAGCCGATCCTTCGATCCGGCCCTCTCGAGGCGGGTGGGAAGGAGGTCCCGCGATCGGCCCTCACGGCGCCCCTCGACCCGGACCTGCGGGTATACGCGCGCTCGTCGTCCGACGACAAGGCCCCCATCGTCGGTCTCCTTGCCGCCCTGGACGCGCTCCGGGCCTCCGGCGCCGCCCCCTCCGTGAACGTGAAGTTCTTCTTCGAAGGGGAAGAGGAGGCCGGCTCCCCCCACCTCGCGGAGATGCTGCGCGTCCACGCTCCGCGCCTCGCCGCGGACTTGTGGCTCTTCTGCGACGGACCCGTCCACCAGAGCGGCCGCAAGCTCGTCTTCTTCGGGGCGCGCGGGATCACCGGCGTCGAGCTGACCGCGTACGGCGCCGCGCGACGGCTCCACAGTGGTCACTACGGGAACTGGTCCCCGAACCCGGCCGCCGAGCTCGCGCGGCTCCTCTCTTCGATGCGCGACGACGAGGGCCGGATCTCGATCCCGGGGTTCGCCGACGACGTGCGGCCGACAACCGAGGCCGAGCGCCGCGCGGTCGCCGAGGCGCCCGACGTGGATCGAGAGCTGCGTCGGGAGCTCGGGCTCGGAAGGACGCTCGGCGGCGGTCTTCGGGTGGAGGCGAGCGTCCTTGAGCCCGCATTGAACGTGCGCGGCCTGGCCGCGGGCGACGTCGGAGCGCGGGCGACGAACTCGATCCCGACGGAGGCGACCGCGTCGATCGACTTCCGCCTCGTCCCGGACCAGACTCCGGAGAAGGTCCGCGAGAGGGTGGAGGCGCACCTGCGCCGCCAGGGGTTCTTCCTCGTCCGGTCCGCTCCCGATCGGGAGACCCTCACCGCGAACCCGCGGGTGCTCCGCGTCGAGTGGGAGGCGGGCTATCCCCCGTCGCGCACGCCGATGGAACTCGCGGTCTCGCGAGCGGTCGCGCGGATTGTCTCGGAGGCCGCCGGCACCCCCGCCGTCCGGCTCCCGACGCTCGGTGGGAGCGTGCCGATTCACGTGTTCCGAGAGATCCTCGGGGCGCCCGTCGTCGGTGTCCCGATCGCGAACCACGACAACAACCAGCACGCGGCGAACGAGAACCTGCGGATCGGGAACCTCTGGGACGGGATCGAGATCTACGCGGCTCTGATCGCGCGTCTGGGACAGGACTGGAAATAGGGGTTGGGTGGCGCTGATATAGCGGTCTGACGGCGAAATCGGCCGTAAACCTTTGAGAGCCAGCTCTTGATCGCGATCGTGAAAAGCTTGCAATCTCTACAACCGTGTCGATAGAATTCTTTTCGGGGCGCACAATGGATATGGATATCCGGTACCCGGTACCTCAAACAAGCGCGTGGACGCTTCGTCCGCCGCGATCAGTAATTGTCCTGGCATGTGTGGGATTTGTCGCGCTTCTATACGGCCCTTCCCAAATCCTGGCCCAAAACATCTCACTCGGTTCTGCCGCCAACTTCGCGGTCCTGGGCGCCACCCCGAACGTGACCAATACCGGACCGACGGTCATCACCGGGGATGTGGGCGTATGGCCGGCCGCCTCGATCACGGGCTTCCCTCCGGGGATCGTGATTGGAACGATTCACGCAGGGGATCCGGTCGCGCAACAGGCCCAGACCGATCTTACCGCCGCGTACAACGATGCGGCAGGCCGTCCGTGCCCGGCGCTGAACAACTTGACGGGTCTCGTTCTGGGTTCCGGCGGCACCGTCCTGACGCTCGTGCCAGGCGTCTATTGTTTTTCATCCACGGCCCAGTTGACGGGAAACCTCATTTTGAACGGCGCGGGGATCTACATTTTCCAGGTAGGCAGCGGGCTCACGACCGCAAGCGGCTCGTCGATTACGCTGACTAATGGAGCTTCGGCTTGCGGCGTGTGGTGGCAGGTCGGCAGCTCGGCGACTGTGGGGACCACCACTTCGTTGGTGGGAAATGTTCTCGCGCTCACGAGCATCACTTTGAACACCGGCGCGAACGTGAACGGGAGAGTCCTGGCGCGGAACGGGACCGTGACGCTGGACAGCAACAACGTCACGGCGTGCAGCGGCGGCCCGTCCCCCCCTGTGCCGACGCCGATCCCCGCTACGCCGACTCCTACGGTGCCGGGAGCCCCCATTCCAATGCTCGAACCGTCAGCCCTCGCGCTTCTCGCTATCGCCTTGGCTGCTGTCGCATTCCTGGTGCTGAGAAGGACTCTCTAGCGTTCCGAGAATTTCTCCTGGAGCCACAGAACGCGAGAAAGAGTTGGGGGAACGCTCCCTCATGCTGCTGCCTCTCGCAGGCCCTTGACGGTCGCGGATAAACTGCTCGAGCTGGTTCCAATTCGCGCGCTACCCACTTAAAGAGGAGACTTAGAGGCGCGAGGGACCTGGCCCGCTTCGGGTTTCAACTCCCGGTGGAGTGGTATCGCTTCACGCCGCTATTCCACAATCCGAGGGCGACGGCGAGTGAGATCGCGGCCACCAGCGGCACCGCCCAGAAGTGGGGAAGGAACTCGGCGCGCCCGAGAAACCGCGCGGTCGGGTAGAACGACGCGAACGCAAACGGGATCACGAACGAGAGGGCGAGGCGGACCCACCCGTCGTAGATCGAGAGCGGATACCGGCCGAACTGCATCAGATTGAAGACGGGGGGAGAGATCCCGATCCGATCCTCGATCCAGAACGAGGTCGCGGTCAGCCCGAGAAAGATCGCGAGGTAGATCACCCCGCCCGCGATTGCCCAGACGACGAAGAGCACGACGTCCGCCGCGCCGAATGAAAGGCCGAGTCGGCGCGACGCCCAGACGACCGCGACGATTCCGGTGACGACGGACTCGAGCGATTCCAGCCGAAACGACTCGAAGAGAACCTGGAACACGGAGGACACCGGGCGGAGAAGGACGCGGTCGAAGCGGCCCTCGATCAGGTAGCGGTCGGAGAAGGCCCACAGGTTCCAGGAGAAGACGTTGAAGATGCCCATGGGCAGGAGCGAGAACCCGTAGAGAAACACCATCTCCTCGAACTTCCACCCCCGAACCGCGGGCAGGCGCGAGAAGACGATCAGGAGGAAGGCGAAGGACGCGGCGGTCCCGAGGAAAGACGCGAGCACCGCCGAGAAGAAGTCCGCCCGGTACTCCAGCCTCGCCTTCGCGTACTGGGAGAAGTACATCCCGAAGAGGCGCGAGTGCCTCCGGAGGGCGGCGGCGACGGCGGGCAACGGTCAGC
>JBKJVY010000257.1:0-2574 GCA_046717185.1 Thermoanaerobaculia bacterium | reverse complement strand
ATCCAGAGGACGCACGGGGCCATCCGCTCGACCCTCTTCAGAGCCTCGCGGAGGTTGCGCTCCGACTCGCCGACGTAGGGCGCGAGCAGCCGGCCCGCCTCGAGCGAAAAGAGCGGCACGCCCCAGGCCGCGGCGACGGCCTTCGCGGCGAGGCTCTTCCCGCAGCCCTGCACGCCGAGGAGCAGCAGCCCGCGTGGTGGGTCGAGCGAACCGTTGCCGCCGTTCCCGAGGAACCCGGCCTTGCGAGTCTCGATCCACTTTTTCAGCCTCGCGAGCCCCCCGACCCGCTCGAAGCCTTCGGGTGCGGCGACGAGCTCCAGAAGTCCTCCGCCTCCGACGAGACTCTCCTTCGTTTTACGGATGCGCGCGAGGTCGGCGCCGTCGAGTGTGCCGTCCTCGGCGATCGCGCGCGCGAGCGATCTCTCCGCCTCGAACATCGTGAGCCCCTCGAGGTCCCCGATGAGCGCCGCCGCTTCAGCGGGCGAGAGGGCCGCGCGAGCCGGCGGACTTGCCCGGGACGTGCGGTGCAGGACGTCGGTCACAAGGCGCGTGAGCTCGGTCTTGCCGGGGAGAGCGAACTCGAAGCGAACCTCGAGATCCTCGAGCTCGGGCTTGCGGGGAAGATGTGGTCCGACGAGGACGAGCGTCCGGCCGGTCCCCGAAAATTCCTGCGCCGTCTCGCGCAGAGCGCGCAGCGCCGTCGGATTTTCGAGGTGAGCCTGCGGGTCGCGGAGGAGCCACACGCCGTCGCCGCGGCTCGCTCGAATCGCCTTCAACGCGAACGTGAGGTCCGCCGTTTTCGGGGCGTCGGCGGGATGCGAGGGGGAGAGTCCGCTCGCGGCGCTCCAGGTCGAGAGGGGGAACCCGAGCTTTGCGGCGACGCCGCGCACGAGGGCCTCGAAACGGGTTTCCTCGACCGTCTCGCACGCGACCAGCGGATGGTGCGAGCGAAGGAGGAGCGCGAGGTCTTCGGCGGGGACGTCCATACGGCTTGTTCGCGCGCAGTTTAAGGGCTTTCCTCTCTTGACTTACGAAGGACGGCCGAACCACACTTCGAGAAATCGAAGTGCATGATTCCATCTCGACAGGAGGAGCAATGCTCGATTGGAAGGACTCCCGGGGCCGGTTGTTCCGCAACGTTTCCGCAGGTTGCGCTCTGGCTCTGACTCTCTTCGCTCTCCCCGCCGCCGGCTTTCCGCTGGAGGAGCCGGGCAGCGCGGCCCTTCTCGCTTTCGGTCTCGCGCCCGGCGCGAAGTCGCCTCTCGACCGGCTACCGGCGGACCCCGCGGGCGCAGTCGTGCGCCGCTCCATCGATCACGCGGGAGGCTGGGACGCCTGGGCGGCGAAAAAGACCGTCCAGTTCAAGAAGACCGTGATCCGGTACAGGGATGACGGCTCGATCGAGCGCAAGCGAATCCAGCTCCACCGCTACGAGCTCTCCCCCGGCATGAAGGGGCGCGTCGAGTGGGAAGAGGACGGAAAGAAATACCTCCTCGTTAACTCCGGCTATCACGCTGCCAAGCTTGTGGACGGGAAAGTGGCGACCACGGAAAAGGACAACAACGAGGCACGCGGCGCGACGTACGGCTCACACTACGTGTTCGGTATGCCGTTCAAGCTGACGGACGCGGGCGCTCACCTCGCTGCCTCCGGAACCGAAAACCTGACGGGAGGAGTCGTCGTCGAGAAGGTCCGCGTCACGTACGACAGGGGCGCGGGCGATTCCGGCGGCCTCCACACGTGGACGTACTACTTCGACCAGAAGACCGGCCGCCTCGTGGCGAACCACCTGAAGTACGAGGCCGACAAGTACGACTACACCGAGTACCTGGACGAGCGGCCCGTCGCCGGCCTCCTCCTGCCCATGCGCCGGTTTGGGTACGGCGCCAACGCCAAGAGCAAGGCCGGGCCGAAGACGTCGGAAATCCTCTACGAGGACGTCCGCTTCGACGTTCCCTTCTCTCCCGCCCTCTTCGACCTCCCGAAATAGACCGCGCCAGGGCGGTGGTTCGGGAGGGTCCAAAAAGGCTCCGAGGGCCGGCTGCTAGACGAAGGCGTAGCCGAGCCCTCCCTGAACGGGAAAGCCGACCGGATAGATGTGCGTCTCCGCCCCCAGGTGATGCACAGACTCGGGGATTTCGAGCAGATGCGTGAATTTTAGCCGAGAACCGCGGTGAGAGCTGAGAAGTGGCTTCCTCAGCAGATCCGCGGAAGAACCTCTCCGAACGGGAGGTCCAGAATCCTCTTCCCCCCGATGGGTGTCTTCGTGACAACGATTCCCGGGTGCTCGTGCGTGACGCGTCCGATCCGCGCGGCGTCCCGTCCGAGCGGGTGGCCTCGCATCGCCGCGAGGGCGGCCCCGGCCTCTCCTTCCGGTACGAACGCGACGAGCTTTCCCTCGTTCGCGACGAGGAGCGGGTCGAGCCCGAGGATCTCGCACGCTCCGCGCACGACGTCTCGGATCGGCACCGCGTTCTCGTCGAGCTCGATCCAGACCCTTCGCCGCGACGAGATCTCGACGAGCGTGGCCGCGACTCCGCCGCGGGTCGGGTCGCGCATCGCATGAGTTTCGGG
>JBKJVY010000256.1:0-4859 GCA_046717185.1 Thermoanaerobaculia bacterium | reverse complement strand
TCTGGACGAACGGGGACGAGTGCGCCGAGCCGTCCGAATAGAGCGCGGCGGCCCGGCCGAGTGCCTCGGACGCTTTTGAAGGCGCGGGGGCGGGGGTCGCGCTGGGGGTCGGCGCGGGCGTGGGTTTCTGCGCCGTTAGCGCCCCGGCGAGGCCGAGTCCGAGCGTGAAGAAAAGGGCCGGGCGTCTCACGAAGCAGCCACAACAGGGCCGCAGCCGAGTCTATTCGGCCGACGGTCCATGGGGCTAATGTCGGAAGTGACGCCGGGGTGCGAGCAGGAACGCCATCTGGCGCTCGTCGGCGGCGGCGATCACTTCCTGGTCCCGAACCGAGCCGCCGGGCGCGACCACCGCGGTCACGCCGGCTTCCGCGAGGACCTCGATCCCGTCGCGGAAAGGGAAGAACGCGTCGGACGCGGCGCCGCAGTTCACGATGGGCAGGACGGGCTTCGTCGCGGCCAGCCGGCAGGCGTCCACGCGGCTCATCTGCCCCGCGCCGATTCCGATGGTCTGCCGGGCGTTCGCGAGCACGATCGCGTTCGACTTCACGCGCCGCACGACCCTCCACGCGAGGTCGCACGCGGCTCGCTCGACGGCGGTCGGCTTGCGCTCCGACGCGAGCCTCCACTCCGACGTCCGGTCCGGGTCGGAGTCGGCGTCCTGGAGGAGGAGGCCGCCCTCGATGCGCTTCCAGTCGAGGCTCGCCGACGGACGGCGCGAGACGGGCACGCGGAGAAGCCGGATGTTCGGCTTCTTCGTGAAGTAGTCGATTGCTTCCTGGTTGAAATCGTCCGCCGCGACGGCCTCGACGAAGTGCTGAAGGACGAGGGACGCGAGCGCTCCATCCACCCTTCCCCGGATGGCGATGATCCCGCCGAACGCGGCGAGTGGATCGCACGCGAAGGCGCGGCCGAACGCCTCGAGGACTGTCTCACCCACCGCGGCGCCGCAGGGATTGTTGTGCTTCACGATGACGGCGGCCGGGCCATCGAAATCGCGCGCGAGGGTAACCGCGGAGTCGAGGTCGAGCAGGTTGTTGAACGAGAGCTCCTTGCCCTGAAGCACCTCGTAGCGGACGAGTGCGTCCGCCGGAGCGGCGCGGTCCCGATAGACGGCGGCGCGCTGGTGCGGGTTCTCCCCGTACCGGAGCGAGCCCATGCGGTCGAACGCGAAGACGAGGCTCTCGGGGAACCCTTCGTCCGGGTGCCGCGGCTCCACCAGGTAGCGCGTGATCGCGGCGTCGTAGGCCGCGGTGCGGGCAAACGCGCGCGCCGCGAGCCTCTCGCGCGTCTCGAGGCGCGTGCCGCCGGTCGTCCGGATCTCCTCGATCACCTCGTCGTAGTCCCCGGGCTCGACGACAACGGCGACACGCGCGTGATTCTTCGCGGCGGCGCGAAGGAGCGCAGTGCCTCCGACGTCGATCATCTCGATCGTGTCGCGGCGACTCGCCCCCCTCGCGACCGTCTCCTCGAAGGGGTAGAGGTTGACGACGACGAGGTCGAACGCCTCGATTGCCGCGGCCTCCATGTCGAGCGCGTGGTCGGCCCGGGTGTCGTCGCCGAGGACCCCGCCGAAGATCTTCGGATGGAGCGTCTTGACGCGGCCGCCGAGGATCTCGGGGAAGCCGGTCTCGTCCTCGACGAGGCCAGCCTCGACGCCCGACTCGTGGAGGTGTTGCGCCGTTCCCCCCGTCGAGACGACCTTGACGCCCGTCACCGCGAGCGCGCGGCAGAACTCGGCGATGCCCGTCTTGTCGTGGACGGAGACGAGCGCCCGCCGGACCGGCGTCACGGACCGCGGAAAAGGGATTGGATCGGACATCGAGGGAAATATAGCTCCGATCGCGGTATCGACGTCCTTACGCTGTCATTCCGAGGAGCGGAACGACGAGGAATCTGTGGCTCTCGGGAGAGGGAACCAGATCCCTCGCTCCGCTCGGGATGACAATAGAAGACCATGTCCGACCTCGAAATCGACGCACGCGGGCTCCTCTGCCCGCTTCCGGTCCTCCGGCTCGCGCGCGCGCTCCGACACGCCGCTCCCGGAGCGGTCGCGCTTCTCCTCGCGACGGACCCGGCCTCGGTCCAGGACGTCGAGGCTTTCTGTAGCGAAGGGGGCGACGCTCTTCTTTCGACGGAGCAGGAGGGAGCGCTGTTCCGGTTCCGCGTCCGGAAAAGCTGATAGCTGACAGCTTCCTCCTAGAACAGCTTCAGCAGGATGACGTTCACCACGAACCCCTTGATGCCGTGGCTCACGACGGGAACGCCGACCTCGAATCGCAAGAGCGAGTTCGCCCACGGCCCGTTCAACGACCCGAGGAGCCCGGCCCCGGCGAAATACGTGTTGTCGTAGCCCGAGACGTCGTCGTTCGCGATCGCCTGGTCGAAGATCGCTTCGAACCGGATGATGTCCTGGATGTTCAGCCCGTAGGAGACGCTCGCGACGAGCGCACTCTCCGTCTTCACGCTGCCGCTCTTGAACCCGTGGAGGGGAGCGCCGGAGAACGCGCCGAACTCGTACTTCGAGAACCGGTCGAGGTCGGCGCCGTCCAGGTAGATGAGTCCGACGTGGAGCTTGCGGAACCCGGGGAAGTAGTGGTCCTTCGACAGCGAGAGCTGGTATTTCGCGTAGTCGCTGTGCTTCGGGTCGAACTCCGAGGTCGCGGGGTTTCCCCACGGGTCCCAATTCCGTCGCTTGTAGTAGCCGCCGATGGCGGTCGCGTTGAAGCCCTTGTAGTTCCCGACGAGTCGCACCTCCGCGCCGTCGGTGAACGTGTCAACCGGAGTGACGAAGAGCGGCCCGGTGTCCGGGTCGCGCTGGTAGTTGTCCCAGCGGGTGAAGATGCCGAGCGAGGTCTTCAGGTAGGGCCCGAACGGCCTTCCCACGTTCACCTGGAACACGGCCGGCAGGTGCTTGATCTTCTCGTCCGCAACCTCCTCGCCGCCGCGATACGCCGAGTCCGAGAAGGGAAACGCGACCGCGAAGAGGTCCGCCCCGAGGTCGAAGCGGCTGCCGCCGAGCGAGGGGTCGGTGTAGTTCGCCGTCAGCAGGGCGCCGCCGAAAAAGACGGAGAGCTGTTTGCCCCGACCCCAGAGGTCGAAGTTGAAGTGCTGGATCCCGAGCAGCGGGATGGGGTAATCGAGCGCGTCGTCGTAGAACCCGCCCGCGATCCCGAAGGTGCTCTTCTTGGAGATCTTCTCCTCGACGAGGCGCGCGCCGGGCGCGGCCGGGTCCGGCACGAGGTACCGCATCCCTCTCTCGGTGTCGCGGATCATCTGGAGCTCCGAGGCGTACACCTCGGTGCGCCGCGCGGCAAAGTCGGGCGGGTCGACCTCGACGGAAGTCATTTTCACGTTCCGTTCGATCGCAGTGGTGCGGCCGGCCGTGGAGAACACCTGCTGGCCCCGGATCTCGAGCGGGAGGGCGACATCGGGGCGCCCCGGGACGGGCCGATAGATCTCGGTCTGGACGTTCGAGAGCGTCTCGCCCTTCAGGTTCAGCTGCACGGAGTCGCGCCGGAGGAGAGCGAACGTCTCCGCGTCGATCCAGACGGTGCCGCGGTAGACGGGCTTGTCGCCGACGGTTTCCCGCGGCGTGAACGAGATCTGGTGCGCGCGACGCCCGGAGACGTCGGAGGTTCCGACGAGCTCGTAGCGGTAGTCCTCCGACAGCCGGATGTCGAGCGGCAGCGTGGTGACCTTCTCGGGCTGCAGGATGGGGATCCTCGGAAGCGTCTTCCCCTTCCACTTGACTCCGTTCAGGTAGAAGTCCTTCCACGCCCAGTCGGCCGCCTCTCCACGCCGGAAGTAGAAGGGCCCGCGGATCGTGAGGTCGAAGGTCTCGTTGACCTCGGCGACGCGGAAGCGGAGCGACGCGTCCATCTCGGCGATGAAGGTGTGGACTTTCTCGCGCTGACCGGCCTCCCACGCTCGCTCTCGCGCGACGATCTCGTCGGCGGTCAGGCCGCGGGTCGCGCCGACGTCGACCGCGGTGCGCGAATCCGGCCGCTTCGCGGGCTCGAGCACGACTGCGAGCGGCCCGCGGGCGAGGTCGAGCTCGAGAGTTTTCGCGCCCCCGAGCTCGAAGTCGCGCTTCGCTCCGGAGAGGAGGTTCTCGACCGAGGCTTTTGCGTACGAGCCGCCGGAGAGCTCGATCGTGACCCGCCCGGACGGATCGTCGGCGAGAAGGAGAATCGGTGTGAACTTCTTGCCTTCGAAGAAGCGCAGGACCGGAAAGCGGCTTCCGTCGCCTCGCGTGGCGAAGGTCGCGGTCGGATCCCGGGAGACGTCAGCAGTCCAGTAGCGCTGGAGGCGGCGAAGAGACTCCCAGTCGGCGTCGTCGACCGATCGCTCCGGAATCGCGAAGACGCCGACAACCTGGGGCAGACCGCCACCGGATGCGCTCGCGGATTGCAGCGCCTGCACGATCTGTCCGGGCGCGGTCATTCGGCCTTCGCGAAGCAGGAAGAGCCAACGCTCCTTTCCCTCGTCGGGGAAGGCGGGAGAAAGGCGCCCCGCGAACGTCGAGAGCGCGTCGAAGTAGGCGCCCAGACCTTCCTCGAGATCGAGCGCGAACGGCTCTCCGGGACCCCGAGAGAAGTCGAGCGCGACCCGCGCGGCCGGAGAGGCGGCGCGCACGGCCGAAGAGAGCTGCTTGATCGCGTAGGGAAGTCGCGCGCGCGACCCGTCGTCGGGGTTCATGGCGAACTTCGTGAAGTCGAGCGCGACCCCGCTCGTCCCCCCCATCCTGGCGAGGCGACCGGCGTCCCGAAGCACCGCGCCTTCGGACAGGTCGCCGACTTCGTAGAGGACGAGGCAGCGTGCGACCGACGCCGGAATCTCCTCTTCCGCGGTGATCTGCA
>JBKJVY010000255.1:0-4646 GCA_046717185.1 Thermoanaerobaculia bacterium | reverse complement strand
GCGGCGCGGGAGTCGGACCCGGTCTGGTCCGCCGACGGGAATCGCCTCTTTTACAGCTCCAACAAGGCGGGGATCGGAGACCTTTACGAGAAGGATGCGAGCGGCGCCGGATCGGAAAGGCCCCTTCTGAAATCCGAGCTCTGGAAGGAGCCGCTCGACGCGTCGCCCGACGGCCGCTGGCTTGTTTTCCGTGTCTCCGATCCGAAGACCGAAGTCGACATCTGGCTCCTGTCACTCTCCGGCGATCGGAAAGCCGTGCCCCTGATCGCGACTCCCTTCGTCGAGGACGATGCGCGTTTCTCGCCCGACGGCCGCTGGCTGGCGTACAGCTCCAACGAGACGGGAAAGCGGGAGGTCTTCGTCGTGCCGTTCCCGCTGACCGGGCAGAAGTGGCAGATCTCGACGTCCGGCGGCAACAGTCCAAGATGGACGAGCGGCGGCCGCGAGGTCGTCTACTTCGAGCCGCCGGACAAACGAAAAGTGGTCGAGGTACGTACTGCGCCTTTTTTCCAGGCTTCGGTTCCGAAAGACCTCTTCACAGCGTCGACTGCCTACGACTCCGACGTCAGTCGTGACGGGCAGCGGGTGCTCTTCAACATGCCCGCGACTGCCGTCGCGCCCAACCCGATGACGATCGTGCTCAACTGGACGGGAGGTCTCAAGAAGTGACGCTCGCATCCGGCATTCGTCTGGGTCCTTACGAGCTGCTCGCGCCGATCGGCGCAGGCGGGATGGGTGAGGTGTACCGGGCGCGGGACACGCGCCTGGAGCGGACGGTGGCGGTCAAGGTGCTGCCTTCAGGTCTGGCGGCGTCGGCGGAGTCGCGGCAGCGGTTCGAGCGGGAGGCGCGGACGATCTCGCAGCTCTCGCACCCGCACATCTGCGCGCTCTACGACGTGGGAAGAGAAGGCGAGACCGAGTACCTGGTCATGGAGTATTTGGAAGGGGAGACGCTCTCGGACCGGCTGCTGAAGGGCACGCTCGCTTTCGAGCAGGTGCTGCGGTACGGCACGGAGATCGCCGACGCGCTCGACAAGGCGCACCGGTCGGGCGTCGTGCACCGGGACCTGAAGCCGGGCAACGTGATGATCACGAAGTCGGGTGTGAAGCTGCTCGACTTCGGGCTGGCGAAGGCGATCGCCCCGACGGGCCGGTCTTCCGGCGCGGACCTGACGGCGCTTCCCACGCAGCATGGCTCGAACCTGACGCAGGAGGGGACGATCCTCGGCACGTTCCAGTACATGGCGCCGGAGCAGCTGGAAGGGAAGGAAGCGGATGCCCGGACGGACATCTTCGCCTTCGGGTGCGTGCTGTACGAGATGGCGACCGGGCGCAAGGCGTTCTCGGGGGCGAGCCAGGCGTCTCTGATCTCGTCGATCATGGGTTCGGAGCCTCCGGCGATGTCTTCCGTCGCGCCGATGACCCCGCCGGCGTTCGATCGGCTCTTGAGGACGTGCCTCGCGAAGGATCCAGAGGAGCGGTGGCAGAGCGCCGGCGACGTGAAGCGGGAGCTGCGCTGGATCGCGCAGGGCTCATCGTCGGAAGCGATGTCAGTGACTCCCGCGGCCCGCCGGTCCTGGCTCCCCTGGGCAATCGCGGTTCTCGCGCTCGCGGCCGCGGCTGTTCTCGCGGTCCGCCCGCGCAGCTCGGGGGCGGTCGGGCAGCGCATGCAGCTGGCGATCATGCCCGAGGAGGGCACGATCCTGACCGAGTTCTTCGACCTCTCGCCCGACGGCACGAAGCTCGCATTCATCGGCTTCGCCCGCGGCAAATCGCTCGTGCGCGTCCGAGACCTCGGCTCCGACGAAACCCGGGAACTTGCGGGGACCGATTCGGCGGAGACGGTTTTCTGGTCTCCGGACGGCCGGTCGCTCGGACTGGTCGCTCGCGGCAAGCTCCGCTCGATCGAGCTCGCCACCGGCTCGATCGACGACCTCTGTGACGCGTCGGCCGGACGTGGCGGCGATTGGAGCGCCAGGGGCGAAATTCTTTTTCCGCAGAAAGCGGTCGGTGCAATCTACCGTGTTCCCGCCTCGGGCGGGACGCCTCTCCCAGCGACGACACTCGAGAAGGGCGACGTCATGCATCGGTGGCCGCAGTTCCTGCCGGATGCCAAACGTTTCCTTTTTTTCGTCAAGACGGACAGACCCGAAACGACGGGAACCTATCTCGCATCTCTCTCCGCACCCGGCCGCAAGCTCGTTCTTCGAAATGGCGCGACCGGGGTTTTCGTGCCGCTGCAGACTCTCCTCTTCGTGCGAGGTGGCTCGCTTCTCGCGCAGCCTTTCGATCTCGACCGCGGCGGGCTGACCGGAGAGCCGGAACCGGTGACACATTCGGTCATGCGAGGAAACCTGGGTTCGTACCGGGACCTTTTCTCCGTGTCGGACTCCGGAGTCGTCGCGTTGCGAGCCGGCAGCACTGATCGACGGCTGACCTGGGTCGATCGCCAGGGGAATGTCTTGAAAACGGTCGGGTCGCCCGGCCTGATTCTGAATGTGAGTCTTTCTCCTGACGATGTTCAGGCCGTGTTCACCGGTCGCTCGTCGGAGACGGGGATCGATACGGTCTGGATCGCTGACCTGGATCGCGACGTGATCACCCCGCTCGTGGAGTCCGCGTCCGTGCCGACCTGGGCGCCCGACGGCGGCGCCATCTTTTATGGCTTTCGAGGTGCGCCCAGTGAAATCCGTCGCAAAGCGATGCGAGGCGAGCGCAAAGAAGAGTCGATTGGCGTCGTCGGCAGTTTCAGTAATCCCTACAGCGTCTCTCACGATGGGCGCTACCTGCTCTTCTCGATCTTCGGACGCAACCACGATATCGGGGTGATGGACCTTCAAGCGCGCGGAAAGCCGCAGATGCTGCTCTCGAGCGAGTTCACCGAAGCCGTCCCGCATTTCTCGCCTGACGGCCGCTGGTTCGTTTACAGCTCGGACGAGCCGGGGCAGTCGGAAATCTTCGTGCGCCGATTCCCGATGACCGAAGAGAAGTGGCGGATTTCGACCACGGGTGGCCAGCAGCCGAGCTGGAGCAGGGATGGTAAGGAGGTCTTCTTCATCGCTCTCGATGACAAGCTCATGGCGGTGCCGGTATCCACGGCTGGATCGTCATTTGTGCCCGGCGCTCCACGACCTCTCCTTGCGACCTCGCTGACGCTCGACGTCGTCGCCAATCAGTACGCCGCAACTGCCGATGGTCAGCGCTTTCTGATGGCAGTTCCGACGCAGGAGGTCGACTCGCGTATTTTCCGAGTGCTCACGAACTGGAGAAAAGACGAGTGACGCTTTCCTCCGGCACCCGTCTGGGTCCGTACGAGCTCGGCGCGCCGATCGGCGCGGGCGGGATGGGAGAGGTCTACCGCGCTAAGGACACACGGCTCGATCGCACGGTGGCGGTGAAGGTCCTCCCGCCGCACCTGGCGGCTTCGGCCGAGTCGCGGCAGCGGTTCGAGCGGGAGGCGCGGACGATCTCTCAGCTCTCGCACGCGCACATCTGCGCGCTGTACGACGTGGGCCGCGAGGGCGAGACCGAGTACCTCGTCATGGAGTACCTGGAGGGGGAGACGCTGTCGGACCGGCTTCTCAAGGGCGCGCTCCCCTTCGAACAGGTGCTGCGCTATGGGACGGAGATCGCCGATGCTCTGGACAAGGCGCACCGTTCCGGGGTGGTGCACCGTGACCTGAAGCCGGGCAACGTGATGTTGACCAAGTCGGGAGTGAAGCTGCTCGACTTCGGACTGGCCAAGGCGATCGCGCCGACGGGCCGTTCTTCCGGCGCGGACCTGACGGCCTTGCCCACGCAGATGGGCTCGAACCTGACGCAGGAGGGGACGATCCTCGGGACGTTCCAGTACATGGCGCCCGAGCAGCTGGAGGGCAAGGAAGCGGACGCGCGGACGGACATCTTTGCGTTCGGGACGGTCTTGTACGAGATGGCGACGGGGCGGAAGGCGTTCTCGGGGGCGAGTCAGGCGTCGTTGATCTCGTCGATCATGGGATCGGAGCCGCCGCCGATTTCGACGGTGGCGCCGATGACGCCGCCGGCGTTCGACCGGGTCGTGCGCACGTGTCTCGCGAAGGACCCGGACGACCGGTGGCAGAGCGCGCACGACGTCGCCAAGGAACTCACGTGGATCGCCGAGGGCTCGGCCGCCAGCCTCGCGGCGCCCGCGGCCGTCACGTCTCGCCGCCGCAACCGCGAACGGCTCGCGTGGGGGATCGCCGCGGTTGCCGTCGCCGCCGCGGCGACTGCTTTCGCAGTCTTCTGGCTACGCCCGCCAAGACCACCGCTTCCATTGCGCAAGCTCGAGATTCCGGCGCCGCAACTCAATGTCGGCATCGGTCAGCCGTTGCGACTCTCCCCGGACGGGGCGCGCGTCGCATATGTCGCCGGCGGGCGCCTCTGGATTCGCGAGCTCGCGCAGCTCGATGCGCGGGAAGTCCGGGGCAGCGAAGGCGCGGTTTATCCATTCTGGTCTCCCGACGGCGCGTACTTGGGCTTCGCGGCTCAGTCGAAGCTTTGGAAGTACACCGTCGCGGGCGGAGACCGGACGTCGATCGCGGATCTGCCCGCAGCTTTGAGCCCGGCAGCCGGCATCGACTGGGGATCTGACGATCGGATCGTCTTTACCACGGGCTTCTCGGGCC